>JAYRJH010000136.1:0-7707 GCA_041906415.1 Sphingomonas sp.
GCGCCGTCTCGTAATGCTCCTGCCCCACGACGCGCGGCTCCAGCACGCGGCTGGTCGAATCGAGCGGGTCCACCGCCGGATAGATGCCGAGTTCCGAGATCGCGCGCGAAAGCACGGTTGTCGCGTCGAGGTGGGCGAAGGAGGTGGCCGGGGCCGGGTCGGTCAAGTCGTCGGCGGGGACGTAGACGGCCTGCACAGAGGTGATCGAGCCCTTGTTGGTCGAGGTGATGCGCTCCTGCAGCGCGCCCATGTCGGTCGAGAGCGTCGGCTGGTAGCCCACGGCCGAGGGGATGCGGCCGAGCAGCGCCGACACTTCCGCGCCCGCCTGCGTGAAGCGGAAGATGTTGTCGACGAAGAACAGCACGTCTTGGCCTTCCACGTCGCGGAAATATTCCGCGATCGTCAGGCCGGAGAGCGCGACGCGCGCGCGCGCGCCCGGCGGCTCGTTCATCTGGCCGAACACGAGCGCGACCTTCGAGCCTTCGCTGGTCGGGTTGCCGTCCGCGTCCTTGGCGATGACGCCCGCGTCGAGGAATTCGTGATAGAGGTCGTTGCCCTCGCGCGTGCGCTCGCCGACGCCGGCGAACACGCTGGTGCCGCCATGGCCCTTGGCGATGTTGTTGATGAGTTCCTGGATCAGCACGGTCTTGCCGACGCCCGCGCCGCCGAACAGGCCGATCTTGCCGCCCTTCGCATAAGGCGCGAGCAGGTCGATCACCTTGATGCCGGTGACGAGGATCGAGGCATCGGTCGACTGGTCGACGAACAGCGGCGCCTGCGCGTGGATCGGCGCGGTATGGGTCTGGTCGACCGGGCCGCGCTCGTCGATCGGCTCGCCGATCACGTTGAGGATACGGCCGAGCGTAGCCGGGCCGACCGGCACGGTGATCTGCGCGCCGGTGTCGGTGACGGTCTGGCCGCGGGTCAGGCCCTCGGTCGAATCCATCGCGATCGTGCGCACGGTGTTCTCGCCGAGGTGCTGCGCCACCTCCAGCACCAGCCGCTGGCCGTTGTTGTCGGTTTCCAGCGCCGACAGGATCGCCGGCAGGTGATCCTGCTCGAACGACACGTCGACGACCGCGCCGATCACCTGGCTGATGCGGCCCACGTTGTTGCTGCCCGTGGCGGGGCGATCCTGAAGGACGGTTGCCATGTTCTGCTTCCTGCCTGTCGTTGTCCTAGAGCGCTTCGGCGCCGGAGATGATTTCCACCAGCTCGGTCGTGATCGCGGCCTGGCGGGTGCGGTTATACTGGATGGTGAGGCGGTTTATCATGTCGCCGGCGTTGCGCGTCGCATTGTCCATCGCGGTCATGCGGCTGCCCTGCTCCGACGCGGCGTTTTCCAGCAGCGCGCGGAAGATCTGCACCGCCACGTTGCGCGGCAGCAGATCGGCGAGGATCGATTCCTCGTCCGGCTCGTAGGTGACGGCCGCGCCGCCGTCATTGGCGCATTCGATGCTGGAGGGCACCGCGACCGGGATCAGCTGCATCCCGGTAGGTTCCTGCACCAGCGCCGACTGGAACTTCGCGAAGAACAGATGCGCCACGTCGAACTCGCCCGCCTCGAAGCGGCGGATCAGGTCGTCGGCGATCACGCGCGCATCGTCGAACGCGACCGTCTTGATCGCGCCCATCTCATGATCGGCGGCGATGGCGTTCGGATAGAAGCGCCTGAGCACGCGGCCCTTCTTGCCGGCGAGGTAGAAGCGCACCGTCTTGCCGGCGGCCTCGAGCTCGGCCGCCTTGCGGCGCGCGGCGCGGACGATGTTGGTGTTGAACGCGCCCGCGAGGCCGCGCTCCGAGGTGGCGACCACCAGCAGGTGGACCTGATCCTTGCCGGTGCCGGCCAGCAGCTTGGGCGAGGATTCGCTCACCGTCACCTTGCTGGCGAGGCTGGCCATCACCGCCTCCAGCCGCTCGGCATAGGGGCGGCCCTGCACGGCGGCCTCCTGCGCGCGGCGCAGCTTGGCGGCGGCGACCATCTTCATCGCCTTGGTGATCTTCTGCGTCGACTTCACCGAGCCGATGCGGATCTTGAGGGCCTTGAGACTAGCCATCGTCTTCCTTCAAGCGCCCCCGCGCTGGCGCGGGAGCCCAGGGCACATCGGGTTAAGCGAACGTCTTGGCGAAGGCGTCCAGCGCGGCGACCACCTTGGCCTTCGCGCCGTCGCCCAGATCGCGGGTGTCGCGGATCTCGGTCAGCACGTCCGCATGCTGGTCACGCATGTAGGCCAGCAGCGCCGCTTCGTAGCGCACCACGTCCTGCACCGCGATAGTGTCGAGATAGCCGTTGGTGCCCGCGAAGATCGACACCGTCTGCTCCTCGAAGGGCAGCGGATGGAACTGCGGCTGCTTCAGCAGCTCGGTGAGGCGCGCGCCGCGGTTGAGCAGCTTCTGCGTCGAGGCGTCGAGGTCCGAGCCGAACTGCGCGAACGCCGCCATCTCGCGATATTGCGCCAGCTCCAGCTTGATCGAGCCGGACACCTTCTTCATCGCCTTGGTCTGCGCGGACGAGCCGACGCGGCTGACGGAGAGGCCGACGTTGATCGCGGGGCGGATGCCGGCGAAGAACAGGTCCGTTTCGAGGAAGATCTGGCCGTCGGTGATCGAGATCACGTTGGTCGGGATATAGGCGGACACGTCGCCCGCCTGCGTCTCGATGATCGGCAGCGCGGTGAGCGAGCCGTTGCCGTTGGCGTCGTTCATCTTCGCCGCGCGCTCCAGCAGGCGCGAGTGGAGATAGAAGACGTCGCCCGGATAGGCCTCGCGGCCCGGCGGGCGGCGCAGCAGCAGCGACATCTGGCGATAGGCCACCGCCTGCTTGGAAAGGTCGTCATAGACGATCACGGCGTGCATGCCGTTGTCGCGGAAATATTCGCCCATCGCGCAGCCGGTATAGGGCGCGAGGAACTGGAGCGGCGCCGGCTCGGAAGCGGTGGCGGCGACGACGATGGAATATTCCATCGCGCCATTCTCTTCGAGCTGGCGGACGATCTGCGCGACGGTCGAGCGCTTCTGGCCGACCGCGACATAGATGCAATAGAGCTTCTTCGATTCGTCGTCGCCCTTGTTGACGCCCTTCTGGTTGATGAAGGTGTCGATCGCGACGGCGGTCTTGCCGGTCTGGCGGTCGCCGATGATGAGCTCGCGCTGGCCGCGGCCGACCGGCACCAGCGCGTCGATCGCCTTGAGGCCGGTCTGCACCGGCTCGTGCACGGACTTGCGCGGGATGATGCCCGGCGCCTTCACCTCGACGCGGCGGCGCTCCGCGCCCTCGATCGGACCCTTGCCGTCGATCGGGTTGCCGAGGCCGTCCACCACGCGGCCGAGCAGGCCCTTGCCGACCGGCACGTCGACGATCGTGCCGGTGCGCTTGACGGTGTCGCCTTCCTTGATCTCCGAATCGGTGCCGAAGATCACGACGCCGACGTTATCGGCCTCGAGGTTGAGCGCCATGCCCTGCACGCCGTTGGCGAACTCGACCATCTCGCCCGCCTGGACGTTGTCGAGCCCGTAGATGCGCGCGATGCCGTCGCCGACCGACAGCACCTGGCCGGTTTCCGAAACCTGCGCTTCGGTGCCGAAATTGGCGATCTGGTCCTTGATGACCTTGGAGATTTCTGCGGCGCGGATATCCATGGAATCAGCCTTTCATCGCGTGCGCGAGAGTGTTCAAACGGGTGCGGATCGACGAATCGATCATCTGGGAGCCGATGCGGACGACAAGCCCGCCCAGCAGTGCGGGATCGACGTGCAATTCAACCGAAACCTCGCGGCCGACACGCTGCCGGAGCTGCTGCTTCAATTCGGCGACCTGATCGTCGGAAAGCGGGTGGGCGCTGGCGACGTCGGCGGAAACCTCGCCGCGATGGCGCGCGGCGAGCATGCGGAAGGCGCGGATGATCGCCGGCAGCTCGCCAAGCCGGCGATTCTGCGCCAGCACGCCGAGGAAATTCTTCGTCGTCGGATCGACGCCAAGCTCGGCAGCGGTGGCGAGCACTGCCTTCGCCGCCGCATCGCGCGCGACGACCGGAGACGTGGTCAACGCCTTGAAATCATCCGATTGATCGAGCGCAGCACGCACCTTGCCGAGGCTCGCCTCGACCGTTTCGATCGTTTTGGACTCCGCCGCCAGATCGAACAGGGCTGTCGCATAACGACCGCCCAGACTCGCCTGGATGCTGCCCCCTTGAATACCGCTGGAACTCTCCACGCGATTCGCTTTCCTCGTCGTCGACACGGGTTGGCCCCGAGCGAACGGATGGCGCGCTTGCCGCACCTATACGCTTGGGTTGACGGCGCGCGTAGCAAAGGGGTCGCGGCGATGCAATCCTTGCGTAATATTGCGGGCGATGCGGCAGCCGAAAGGAAGACGGGAATGGGCGAGTTCACCCGGATGAAGATGGACGATGACGCCGGGATCGCGGTCTATCACGCTCTCCCGCAAGGAGAACGTCGCGGCGGCGTCGTGCTGGTGCAGGAGATTTTCGGCGTCACCGAACATATCCGCGACATGGCGGAGGAATATGCCGCGGACGGCTATGAGGTGCTCGCGCCCGCATTGTTCGATCGCGAGCATCCCGGATTCGAGGCGGGCTACGACCCCGCCGGGCTGGCCGAGGGCATCAGGCTGGCGCGCGAGGCGCATCCGTTCGACCAGAGCCTCGCCGACGTGCAGACCTGCGTGGACGCGCTGGCGGCGCGAGGGCCGGTGTTCGTGGTGGGTTATTGCTACGGCGGCTCGATCGCATGGTTCGCCGCGACGCGGATGCGCGGGGTGGCGGCGGCCTCCGCTTATTACGGCAGCCTGATCCCCGGCGCGGCGGACGAGGAGCCGAAGGTGCCGGTGGTCGCGCATTTCGGCCGCTACGATTCGGGCATCCCGATGGAGGGCGTGGAGAGGCTGATCGCAAAGGCGTGGCCGAAGGCGGAGGTGCACATCTACGAGGCCGGCCATGGCTTTAACTCCGACCGGCGCAAGGATTATCACGAGCCGTCCGCCGATCTGGCGAAGGACCGCACGCTGGCGCTGTTCCACGCCAACGGGGGGTAAGTTGGGCTATCGCCGCGCGGGGCCGACATCTTTCAGCACCGGCGCGCCCGTGGCGGCGGACAGCGCGGCGTCCCCTTTCTGCCCGGCATCGAGCGCGGCGAGCATCCGAGCCGCCGGATTGTCGGCCGGAGCATGCGGATCGTACGCGAGCGGACGCAGCAACATCCGCGCCATATCCTCCTCGCCCGCATGGACATGCGCGGCGGCGGCGGCGAAGCGCACCTCCGACGCCTGAGGCGACAGTTCCTGCGCGCGATAGAGGCCGGCAAGCGCCGATTTGGTGGGCGGGATGCCTTCCGCGGCGAAGCTCTGCCAGAAAGCCCAGAGCGGCGCGGCATTGTTGGGATCGATCCGGTTGGCGACGATGATCGGGCTGCGCGCCTTTTGCCATGCGGCGGTATCGCGATTCTTCTCCCGCGCCAGCTTCTCCATCTGCAATTGCGCCTTGTAGAGCAGGCCCTGCACCGATTTCGGATCGCGTGCGATCGCGCGGTCGGCTGCCTGCTCCGCCACCTCCGCCTCGCCGGCGTCGTGCGCGATTTCCGCGAACCAGCCCTGCGCCACCGGATCGTCCGGGAAACGCGCGGCTACCGGCGCCGCGCGCTGATAGAGCGTCACGGCGGATTTCGAATCGACCCCGTTGATCGATTCCATCCTGAAGCGGATCATGGCCGCTTCGCCGGGCGAAAGCGTGCGCACGACCACCTGCGGCGGGCCGTCGCCATAGGGGATATACATGCCGGGGATACGGTTGCGGGAGAGATAGGCGTCCACCTCGCGATCGAGCGCGCGCAGATCGACGAAGGCTTCCTCCGCCGCGGCGATCGGCGGACGGCCGGCGTTGATGGCCGTCACATAGGCCGTGAATTGCTTGAAGCGCGCGGGGTGGAAGAACAGATAATGGGTGAGCAGCCAGCCGCGCCCGTAAAAGGTGTTCATCTCCATGCCGCCGCGCAGCTTTTCCCACGAAGCGGGATCGAGCATCGAGCGCACCGGCATCTTCGCGCCCTCGAAGATTCCATAGGCGCGATGGTTCGCCGGAACGCCTATGGTCGCGCGGTCCTCCCCGAGCCGCAATGTCGAGGCGAATTCGGCGAATCCTTCGGAAAACCAGGTCGGGAAGGCGAGCGGGTAGCTCGCATACATGAAGTGGTGCGCATATTCGTGGAACAGCACGATGCGCGGGAAATCCTGATCGCCCCCGGCAAAGCCGGCACTGAACGCCACCGCTCCGCCGACGCGTGGGCGGTAAAGCCCTGCCACATCATTGTTGCCGGCGAATTTCCGGACGTCCGAATCGCGCGTCAGGAACACGACGAGCGGGTTGGAGGCGCTTTCGGGCGGATCCTCCTTTTCCATGAAGAAGCGGAGCGAATGGTCGAGCCGCTCCAGCGCCACCGCCTGCGCGCGCAGCGATTTCTCGCTCGCGTCGCCGTAGAGGATGAAGTGGCGTGAGCGGGCCTCCATCCATTCCGCCTGCGCGGCCGACGCATTCCCGATGCCCAGCACAGCGAGCGCCAGCACAAGCCGCAGGATCATCGGCTTCATCCTCCCCCAGGGGTTCCCCGGAAGGAAGCATAAGGCGGGATATCATGCGCGCACCAGCGCTTATTGCGCCCGGTGGCGCGAAGCAGCGCGTCCGCCGGCACGACCAGCGCCGGGTGTTTCATCCTTCCGTCCTTTTGATCGCAAGCAACGGGATGCCGCCGCTTTCCCGAGCGACTACATCAGGGACATGACAGTCGCCATCGACTCCGATGCGGCATGGGCCGCCTTCTCCGCGCGCGACCGCAACGCGGACGGGCGGTTCGTCGTCGCGGTCCGCACCACCGGCATCTATTGCCGCCCGAGCTGCCCCGCGCGCCATCCGAAGCGGGAGAATGTGTGCTTCTTCCCCGATGGCGCCACGGCGGCGCGGGCGGGTTTCCGCGCCTGCCTGCGTTGCAAGCCCGACGAGGCCGCGCGCGACCGCGTGGCGGTGGCGCAGGCGGTGGCCGCGATCGAGGGAAGCGAGGATGCGATCCCGCTCGACCTGCTCGCGGCGCGCGTCGGCTATGCGCCGCATCATTTCCACCGC
The DNA here is from genome assembly GCA_041906415.1 of Sphingomonas sp. Classification (GTDB taxonomy): domain Bacteria; phylum Pseudomonadota; class Alphaproteobacteria; order Sphingomonadales; family Sphingomonadaceae; genus Sphingomonas. Next base: position 7,131 of record JAYRJH010000136.1, read on the forward strand.
CTGTTCAAGCGCGCGACCGGGGTGACGCCGGCCGCCTATGCGCGCGGCCTGAAGGCGCGCCGCGCCGCCGACGCGCTGAGCGGCGAGGCACGCGTGACGCCCGCCATCTATGAGGCCGGCTATTCCGCGCCCAGCCGCTTCTATGCGCATGGCGCGAAGCGGCTGGGCATGGCGCCCGGCGCATGGGCGCGGGGCGGAGAGGGGGAGACGATCCGCTGGACGATCGCGCCCACCAGCCTTGGTCCGCTACTCGTCGCGGCTACGGCCAGGGGGCTGTGCCGGGTATCCTTCGACGAGGACGAGGCGGCGCTTGCCTCGCGCTTCCCGCGCGCGCGGATCGAGCGGGCGGGCGAGGCGCTGGCCGCGCTCGCGGCGCGGGTGGTGGCGGTGGTCGAATCGCCGGAGCGCGATCATGATCTGCCGCTGGACGTGCGCGGCACCGCCTTCCAGGAGGCGATCTGGCAAGCGCTGCGTGATATCCCGCCGGGCGAGACGCGATCCTATGCCGAGCTTGCCGCGCTGGCCGGCAACCCCGGCGCGACGCGCGCGGCGGGCCCGGCCAGCGGGGCGAATCCGG
>JAYRJH010000137.1:0-7701 GCA_041906415.1 Sphingomonas sp.
GCCCGAGCCCAGCCGCCGCGACGGCAAAGGCGAGCGCGGGGGAAAGCGCGCGGTTCATTGCCGATCCGCTTAGCCCGGCGGCGGCGCGCGCGCTACTTCAGCCGCATCTCGTCGTTGCGGATTTCCACGCTGCCGATCCGGCGCAGCCACGACTGGCCGAGCAGCGAGACGGGGAGATCCGGCAGCACCACCGCGCGCACCGGGCCGACGCTCTTCCCGTCCAGTTCGATCCGGTCCACCGTCACCGGCTGTCCCGTAAGCTGGCCGCTCGCGCCATAGCCTATGGGCACCATCTTTCCCGGATCGACAGCGATGTGCGCGCGGCGCGCATCCTCCGTCGTCAGTGCGACGACGGTCGCGCCGGTATCGACGACGAAGCGGATCGGCTCGCTGTTGACGTTGGCGTAGGCGTAGAAATGGCCGTTGTCGTCGCGCCGGATCACCGTTTCGCGCGGGGCTTCGGGAGAGGGCGCGGCGGCCGCCCGCTCCGCCGGCGAGGGCGAGGGGGCCGCGCGGGGCTTTCCACCCGGCATGACGGAGCCGATCGCGGTGCCGACGACGATCATCACGAAAAGGGCGGTGCGCATCGCGCGACCATAAGGCGCGAGGCGTTGCGGCGCGTTTGACCCTTATGGTTAACGCGGCCTCACGCCGCCGCCTTGCCGGCCTCGGTCGCGGCCTCGATCTCCGCCGCCTTGGCCTCCACCAGCCGGACGATATGGTCGATCATGTCGGCATCCTGCACATGATGGTCGGTCACGCCGGACAGATAGACCATATGCTTGCCGTTGCCGCCGCCGGTGATGCCGATATCCGTCTCGCGCGCCTCGCCGGGGCCGTTGACGACGCAGCCCAGCACGGAGAGCGACATGGGCGTGCGGATATGCTGTAGCTTCTCCTCCAGCGCCTGCACGGTTCGGATCACGTCGAAGCCCTGCCGCGCGCAGCTCGGGCAGCTCACCACGCGCACGCCGCGGTTGCGCACGCCGAGGCCCTTCAGGATCTCGAAGCCGACGCGCACCTCGTCCTCCGGCTCGGCGGAGAGCGAGACGCGGATCGTGTCGCCGATGCCGAACCACAGGAGCGAGCCGATCCCGATCGCGGACTTCACCGTGCCGCCGACGAACCCGCCCGCCTCGGTGATGCCCAGATGCAGCGGGCAATCCACCGCCTCGGCAAGCTGCTGATAGGCGGCGACGGCAAGGAACACGTCGGACGCCTTCACCGCCACCTTGAACTCGTGGAAATCGCGATCCTGCAGCAGCTTGATATGATCGAGCGCGCTTTCGACCAGGGCCTCCGGGCACGGCTCGCCATATTTTTCGAGCAGGTCCCTTTCCAGGCTGCCCGCGTTCACGCCGATGCGGATCGCACAGCCGTTCGCCTTGGCGGCGTTGACCACCTCGTTCACGCGATCGGCCGACCCGATGTTGCCGGGGTTGATGCGCAGGCAGGCCGCGCCGGCGTCCGCCGCCTCCAGCGCGCGCTTGTAGTGGAAATGGATGTCCGCCACGATCGGCACGCGCGCGGCGCGGACGATCTGCCTGAACGCCGCCGTGCTCTCCACGTCCGGGCAGCTCACGCGGATGATATCGGCCCCGGCCTCCTCGCAGCGGCGGATCTGGTCGATCGTGGCCCTGGCGTCGGCGGTGGGCGTGTTTGTCATGGTCTGCACCGTGATCGGCGCGTCGCCGCCGACGGGGACGTTGCCCACCATGATCTTGCGGCTGGGGCGGCGCTGGATATCGCGCCATGGACGGACTGACATTGATACGCTTCCTATCGGGGTCGCAGGCGATATAGCGGTTCACGACGCGGAACGGAACGCCGCGCGATCGAGAAGGAGCAGGATATATGAGTTTTTCGCTTTACGATGCGGTGATCCCCTCCAATCTCCAGATCCTGGGCGCGGTCGAGGGGCTGGTGGACAAGGCGGAAGCGTTCGCGTCGGAAAAGGGCATCGCCCCCGCCGAGGTGATCGAATGGCGGCTGGCGGCGGACATGCTGCCTTTCGGCTATCAGGTGAAGGCCACGGCGGAACATTCGCTCGGCGCGCTGGAAGGCGCGCGCGCGGGCAGCTTCTCCCCCAGCATGGCCCCGTGGCCGAACGGCTTCGACGGCCTGCGCGAGAAGGTGCGCGGCGCGGTCACGGCGCTGAAGGCGGTGGATCGAGCGGAGTTCGACGCGCTGACGGACCGCGACGCGGAGTTCCGCATGGGCGAGATGGTGATTCCGTTCACGGGCGCGACCTTCCTGCTCAGCTTTTCCCAGCCGAACTTCTATTTCCACGCCACCACAGCCTATGCGATCCTGCGCGCGAAGGGCGTGCCGCTCGGCAAGAAGGATTTCCTGGGCCAGTTGCGCGTCAGGATGTGAGTTGAGCGGCGGGGCAATGGGGGTGGCCTTCGCCGCGCCGCCCCCCTACATCGCCCCATGATGGCGCGGCATTACGGGATGGATTGGCTGCGGGTCGGCGCGTTCGGTCTGCTGATCCTCTATCATATCGGCATGGTGTTCGTGCCGTGGAACTTCCACGTGAAATCCGTTCATGGGGAGGATTGGACGCGGCTGCCGATGATGGCCACCAATGCGTGGCGGCTGCCGTTGCTGTTCGTCGTCTCCGGCTATGCCAGCCGCGCATTGCTGCGCCGCTCGGAAGGCGCGGGCGCATTCCTCTCCAACCGGAGCTGGCGGCTGCTGGTGCCGCTGATCTTCGGCATGGCGGTGATCGTGCCGCCGCAGCCCTGGGTGGAGCTGGTGACGAAATCGGCCTACCGCCACGACTATCTCCATTTCTGGACGCATGACTATTTCCGCTTCGGGAAGCTGGCGGGCATCATGCTGCCGACGTGGAACCACCTGTGGTTCGTCGCCTATCTCTGGGTCTATACGCTCGGGCTGGCGCTGCTGGTTTCGCTGGTGCGGACGGACGTGCTGCAGCGCGGGTTCGATCGGCTGTTCGGCGGCTGGGGGGTGATCGTCATCCCGACGCTCTGGGCGCTCGCCGTCCACGCATGGTGGTTCCCGATGGTCGGCGAAACCCATATGCTGATCGACGATGCGATGGCGCATTTCATGTATGTGCCGGATTTCCTGTTCGGCTTCGCGCTCGCCCGTTCGGAAGTCGCGCTGGCGGCATTGCGGCGTTACTGGGCGGTCGCGGCGGCGATGGCGCTGATCGGCTTCGGCACGGTGCTGTCGATCGAATATCGCTGGCCCCCCGCCGTGCCGACGCCGCGCTGGGTGCTGAGGCCCTACGGCGCGGCCCATGCCATCCAGCAATGGGGCACGATCGCCGCGCTGATCGGTATCGCGGACCGCTGGCTGAACCGCGATGCGCCATGGCGCGCGACGCTGACGGAGGCGGTTTTCCCGTTCTACATCATCCATCAGACGATCATCGTGGTGGTGATGTTCTGGCTCCTGCCGCTGGACCTGTCGGGCGCGGCGGAATTCGCGATCCTCGTCATCGCGACGGTGGCGGGTTGCTGGGCCTTCTATCTCGGCGGGCGCGCCGTGCCGCGGCTGCGCCCGCTCATCGGATTGCGCTACAAGGGACGATGACCATGGCTGACGACGAAGATTATGTGTTCGACGAGGAAAGCGGCGAATGGCTTCCCGCATCCGAGCTGGCCGCGAAGCGCGCGGCGGCCGAACGAATCGAGGTGCGCGATTCGGTCGGCAACCTGCTGGCCGATGGCGATCAGGTGACGCTCATCAAGGATCTCGAGGTGAAGGGCGCCGGCCAGACGCTGAAGCGCGGCACGCTCATCAGGTCGATCCGCCTCACCGGCGACGCGCAGGAGATCGATTGCAGGTTCGATGGCATCAAGGGCCTCGTCCTGCGCGCCGAATTCGTCCGCAAGCGCTGATCCGGGGGGCAGCGACGTGGCCGATCCGAAGATGGACCCGAGCTGGCTGGAGCCGCTGCGCGGCGAATTCGCCAGCGATTACATGGCGGCGCTGCGCCAGTTCCTCGTCGCGGAGAAGGCGGCGGGCAAGCGCGTCTTCCCCCATTCCGCCGACTGGTTCCGCGCGCTGGAACTGACCGCGCTGCCCGACGTGCGCGTCGTGATCCTGGGGCAGGACCCGTATCACGGGCCGGGGCAGGCGCATGGCCTGTGCTTCTCCGTCCGCCCCGGCGTCCACCCGCCGCCGAGCCTCATCAACATCTACAAGGAATTGCAGAGCGATTGCGGCATCGAGCCGCCCGCGCACGGCTTTCTCGAAAGCTGGGCGAAGCAGGGCGTGCTGCTGCTCAACAGCGTGCTGACGGTGGTGAGCGGGCAGGCCGCCTCGCACCGTGACCGGGGGTGGGAGAAGTTCACCGATGCGGTCATCCGCCTGCTCGCCGCACGGCCGGAGCCGATCGTCTTCATGCTGTGGGGGAGCTATGCCCAGAAGAAGGCGGCGTTCGTGCGCAGCGTGGAGCAGGGCGGACATCATCTGGTGCTGAAGGCCCCGCACCCCTCGCCGCTCTCCGCCCATGCCGGCTGGTTCGGCAGCCGTCATTTCTCGCAGGCGAACGCGTTTCTGGAGCGGAACGGGCGCGGGCGGATCGATTGGGCGTTGCCGGCGACGGCGTAAAATCGCTGGAATATGTTCTTCATATGTTCTAGACGGGCGCCATGCAGATGGCGTTCGGCTTTCTGGGCGCGGATATCGTGCGATGGCGCGATCGGCTTGCCGGGCTGCGCGCGGGCGTCGCGCCATGGCCGGCGCGGCGGCCGGTGGCGCAACTGGTCAAGTCGATCATCAGCGGAAGGACGCGCGATGCGGTGTCGCTGGCGGCCTTCCGCCGGCTGACGGCCCGCTTCGGCAGCGCCGCGCGGCTGGCGGAGGCCCCGCCCGAGACGGTCGAGCAGATCATCGGGGACGTGACCTTCGCGCACGACAAGGCGCGTTACGTCGTCTCCGCGCTGCGCAAGCTGCGGGAGGAGCCGACGGGCTTCCGGCTCGATTCGCTGGCCGATCGCCCGCTCGATGATGCGCTGGCCTGGCTGGAGGAGCTGGACGGCGTGGGCCGCAAGGTGTCCGCCTCGACGCTGAACGCCAGCACGCTGGCGCTGCCGGTGATGATCGTGGATACGCATGTGTTGCGCGTGTTGCGGCGGCTGGGCGCAGTGCCCGATCACGCCGATTATCGGGCGGCGAGCGAGGCGGTGACGGCCGCCTTGCCCGCATGGACCGGCTCGGACTTCCTCGACCTGCATGTGGTGATGAAGCGGTTGGGGCAGCTCCATTGCCATCACGAAACGCCGCATTGCGCCGTCTGCCCGTTGCGCGCGGATTGTCCTTCCGGGCGGGGCGGCGCCAACAGCGCCGCCCCATCCCCTCAATCGTGTTCCCGGTCGCCCGCGCCCATGTAAAGCTCGCGGCCGGTTTCGTCATAGACCTTGCTCATCTCGCGCATCCCCGCTTCCGCATCGGCGGCGACGAAGGCTTCGGCGCCCTGGTTCTGCAACCGGGCGAAATCGCGCACTTCCTGCGTGATCTTCATCGAGCAGAATTTCGGCCCGCACATCGAGCAGAAATGCGCGCTCTTCGCACCCTCCGCCGGGAGGGTCTGGTCGTGATATTCCTCGGCCGTGTCGGGATCGAGGCTCAGGTTGAACTGATCGCGCCAGCGGAACTCGAAGCGGGCGCGGGAGAGCGCGTCGTCGCGCACCTTCGCCGCCGGATGGCCCTTCGCCAGATCGGCGGCATGGGCGGCGAGCTTGTAGGTGACGACGCCCACCTTCACGTCGTCGCGGTCGGGCAGGCCCAGATGCTCCTTGGGCGTGACGTAGCAGAGCATCGCCGTGCCATACCAGCCGATCATCGCCGCGCCGATGCCGCTGGTGATATGGTCGTATCCCGGCGCGATGTCGGTGGTGAGCGGCCCGAGCGTGTAGAAGGGGGCCTCGCCGCACGCCTCCAGCTGCTTGTCCATATTCTCCTTGATCTTGTGCATCGGCACATGGCCGGGGCCTTCGATCATCACCTGCACGTCCTGCGCCCATGCGCGCTTGGTCAGTTCGCCCAAAGTGTAGAGCTCGGCGAACTGCGCCTCGTCATTGGCGTCCGCGATCGAGCCGGGGCGCAGGCCGTCGCCCAGCGAATAGGCGATGTCATAAGCCTTCATGATCTCGGTGATCTCGTCGAACCGCTCGTAGAGGAACGATTCCTTGTGGTGCGCGAGGCACCATTTCGCCATGATCGATCCGCCGCGCGAGACGATCCCGGTCACGCGCTTCGCGGTGAGCGGCACATAGGGCAGGCGCACGCCCGCGTGGATCGTGAAATAATCAACGCCCTGCTCAGCCTGTTCGATCAGCGTGTCGCGGAAAATCTCCCAGGTCAGGTCTTCCGCGATGCCGCCCACCTTCTCCAGCGCCTGATAGATCGGCACGGTGCCGATCGGCACCGGCGAGTTGCGGATGATCCATTCGCGCGTGTCGTGGATGTTGCGGCCGGTGGAGAGATCCATCACCGTGTCCGCGCCCCAGCGGATCGACCAGACCATCTTGTCGACTTCGCTCGCCACGTCGCTAGCGACGGCGGAATTGCCGATATTGGCGTTGATCTTGACGAGGAAGTTGCGACCGATCGCCATCGGCTCGCTTTCCGGGTGGTTGATGTTGTTCGGGATGATCGCCCGGCCGCGCGCCACCTCGTCGCGGACGAACTCCGGCGTCACGTAATCGGGAATCGCCGCGCCCCAGCTCTGGCCGTCGCGGATATATTCCTTGAGCATCTCGCGGCCGAGATTCTCGCGCGTCGCGACATATTCCATCTCCGGCGTGATGATGCCGCGCCGGGCATAGTGCATCTGGCTGACGTTCATCCCCGGCTTGGCGCGCAGCGGGCGCTTCACGACATTGGGGAATTGCGCGACGCCAGCCGAGCGGTCCGGCCCCTTGAGGCCGTTGTCCTCCGGCTTCACCATCCGCGCGTCATAGCTCTCCACGTCGCCGCGCCCGACGATCCACTCGCGGCGCAATGCGGGCAGGCCCGCCATGATGTCGATCCGCGCCTCGGGATCGGTATAGGGGCCGGACGTGTCGTAGACGTTGAGCGGCGGCTCGCCGGAGGAAGGCTCCAGGTCGATCGCGCGCATCGCCACCCGCAGCGGGCCGACGTGGATCTTGCGGGAACCGCGAATCGGGCCGGTGGTCACGCCGATTTCGGTGCGGGCGGGGGCGTCTGCCATGTCTTTCGTTCCTCGCATTGTCGCGGGGAAGGACACGGGGCGAGGTTTGCGCCGTTCCCTCCCTACGCCGGTGTCAGCCGGATCAGGTTCGGCGGGTCGAGGGCTGCGGCCCTCCTCTCAACCGCAGCGACAGCGGTCCCCCGGGGATGGTTCAAGGATAGGGCCTTGCGCGTGCGGCGTCCAGCGCCGCCCGCGATCAGCTGCTGGCGGCGCTGGCGTTGATCGTGCCGTTGACGCCGGAAGGGTAGAATCCGCCCGAAGTGGCGGAGGCGGCGTTCCGGAACAGGATGTTGAACGCCTGCCCGGTGGAGCGGCTGTAGACGATGCCGTTTCCGTCCACCGGCGCGATGTTCGAGATCGAGGCGTCCGCGCCCGCGATCCCCTGGTCCAGGTCGGTCGCCCCGTCCAGGCTGTCGCGCGCATTGCTCAGCAGGGTCGGGGTGGCGGTCAGCCCCTTCGAATACAACAGGGTGCGGATCAGGCCGGCGTGATAGGATTCCGCGCCCAGG
>JAYRJH010000138.1:0-7657 GCA_041906415.1 Sphingomonas sp.
TTACTGGTTCGTGATCCCGATCGCGATCGTCGGCGCCGCCATCGGGGCGCTGTCGTCGTCGAATTCGGGGCGCAACCTGAACCTCATCCTGATCGTCATCTTCGCCGCGCGACTGATGCTGGGCGGCGGGGTGATCTGAAATGACAAAGGGCCCGGCAGTGACGCCGGGCCCTTCGCTGTTGCGCTTTGAATATCAGCGGCAGCGAACGTTGCCACGATCGACCGACTGCCCCAGCAGCGCACCGCCGCCGGCGCCGATCAGCGTGCCGAGCAGGCGCGAACCGCCGCCCGCGATGATGTTGCCGAGCGCACCGCCCGCCAGACCGCCGACGACCAGTCCGGTCGTTCCGTCGTTGCGCCGGCAGTTGAGCTGCCCCCTTCTGAGTGGTCCATCGACTATTACAGTCTGGACCAAGGAAGGGACGACGAATGCCTGCGAAGAAGCACAAGCCCGAGGAGATTATCGGGAAGCTACGTGAGGTTGAGATCATGCTGGGTCAGGGCGGCACGACCGCCGAGGCCTGTCGGCGCATCGCGGTCAGCGAGCAGACCTACTACCGCTGGCGCAAGGAATATGGTGGCCTGAAGACCGATCAGGCTCGGCGGATGAAGGATCTGGAAAAGGAGAACCTGCGGCTGCGCCGGGCGATCTCGGATCTGACGCTGGACAAGCTCATCCTGCAGGAGGCAGCCAAGGGAAACTTCTGAGCCCCGCACGGCGTCGGCGCTGCATCGACCAGGTCCGGGAGGTGCTGGATGTATCCGAGCGGCGGGTGTGCCGCGTGCTCGGCCAGCACCGGTCGACGCAGCGCAAGGTGCCGTTCGGGGCAGATGACGAGTTGGCGCTCACCGAGGATATCATCGCCCTTGCCAGGCAGTACGGGCGCTACGGCTATCGCCGGGTGACGGCGCTGCTGCATGCGGCGGGTTGGTCGGTGAACCATAAACGGGTGGAACGGATCTGGCGACGCGAGGGGCTGAAGGTGCCGCAGCGCCAGCCGAAACGCGGCCGGTTATGGCTGAACGATGGCTCGTGCATCCGGTTGCGGCCGGAGTATCCGGGGCATGTCTGGGCTTACGACTTCGTCGAGGAACGCACCCATGACGGACGCAAGTTCCGCATCCTTACCATTATCGACGAGGCGAGCAGGGAGTGCCTGGCACTCGTCGTCGCGCGCCAGCTCAAACACGAAGACGTACTGGCAGCGCTGGCCGAGTTGTTCATCGAGCGTGGTCCGCCCGCGCATATCAGGTCGGACAATGGCAGCGAGTTCATCGCCGCCGCCGTCCAGACCTGGCTCAGGCAGATCGGCGTGAAGACGCTCTACATCGCCCCGGGCTCGCCATGGGAGAACGGCTACAACGAGAGCTTCAACGGCTCGCTGCGGGATGAGCTGCTGAACGGCGAGATTTTCTACACCCTCGCTGAAGCCAGGGTGCTGATCGAGGCGTGGCGGCGTCACTACAACACTGTCCGACCGCACAGCAGCCTCGGCTATCGACCACCCGCCCCGGAAGCGGCGACACCGCCATTGCCGGCCTCCGGTTCCGCTTCGCTCCACCTCCGACCGGCAATGGCGGCGGAGACGACAATGCACTAACTATCAACCCGGACCACCCGGTGGGGGCTGCTCAGCGCGGCGAGGCGGATCGCATCGAACTTGCTCCAGGTGAAGCGCACGACCTGGCCGTTCAGCGTCAGCGCCGGGGTGACGCGGTAACGCCCGCCGACGATGATCTGTGCCGGCGTGCTGAACCGCGCCTTCACCCCGTCGAGGCTGAGGTTCGACCCGGCGAGCGGGCCGACGAGGCCGGTGACCTCGAGCGAGCCCTTCAGCGTGTGTTCGATCGACGATTTGTAGGCGATGCCGATCGTCTTCGTCGCGTCATGCAGCTGCACGCCCGCGGTCCATCCGAGATCCCAGCCATCGCCCTTCAGCCGCTGGTCGCCGTCCGGCAGGGTGGCAAGGACGTTGGGCAGCCGGTTGCTGAGCGTCGCGTCGCTGTATTCGACGTTCACCGCACCGCCGACGCGCAGCCAGTCGGTCAGCGACGCGGAGAGCGACGGCTGGATGTCGATCGTGCGCAGCTTCGTCTTGTCGGCGGAATAGCGCGCCCAGCTGTCCGAATCGTAATCGGTGGTGAAGCTGTAGGGCGAGGTCACCGCCAGCCCGAACGCGACGCCGCGGCCGAGCGGGAAGGAGAAGGCGCCCGACGGCAGCACGCCGTTGTTGATCGGATCGCGCGAGGTGGGATCGCCGCCGATCGGGGCGAAGGGCTGGCCCGGACGACGGATCAGCGTGCCATTGTCGACGACCTTGCCCTTGGGCAGGATCGCGGAGGCGTTCAGCACCACCTCGGCCTGTTCGGCATCGGCGTTGGCGGCGGGGTTCCACCACAGCGACGCGGCGCCGGTATCGGCGACCTCGCCCGAGAAGGCGCGCCCGGCGCCGCGCGCGGACTGTTCCTGAAGATAGAAGGCCTGGCCGGCCGCGGGGGCGGCGAGCGAGGCCATGCCGACGCCCGCGAGGAGCGCGAAGGCGCCGATGCGGAGGGGCGCGCGGAGGGTCGTGCGATGAATGGTCATGATCGTGATACCGTCAATCTGGTGAGGAGGGAGAGCAGCGCGCGGGTTCAGCGCACGCGGGTCCACGTCTGCGTCTTGCACAGGGGCACGAAGACGCAGCCGCGCACCTTGAGCTGGGTGGCGCTGATCGGGGTGACGGTCGCTTTGTAGGTCTTGCCGTCGTCGGCGTTGTAGATGCTGCCGCCGGTCCATGCGCCGTCGTCGGCGGTGAAGCCGCTCAGCAGCATGAGGCCCTTCAGCGGGCGGTTGCGCAGGCTCGCGTCCTTGTTCTTCACGTCCTTCAGCGTGGGATCGGTGCGCAGGTGATCGGACGTCATCAGCCGGCCGCAGATCGACGGGCCGCACCGCTGGATCTGGACGATGCCGTTGCGGGTTTCGGTGCGCCACAGGCCGACCGCGCTGTCGGCGGGGGGCGCGGCGGCGAGCAGCGCGAACATCAGTGAAATCATGGGAACCTCTCCTTGGGTCGTGAAGGGAAACGGCGGACGGCATGTTTGCCTTGGCCGCGATGATGGTTGTTAAGGGGGCGGCTAGAACGCCTCCTCGGCGAGCGCCATGGTCGATCGGGCGCCCGACTTGATGACGAGGAAGGCGACGGTCGCCTGTGGCAGGATGCGGTCGAAGAAGAACGCCGCGGTGGCAAGCTTCGCGCGGTAGAAATCCACCTCCTCGCCGTTCTCCGCCACCTTCGCGGTGGCGATGCGCGCCGCCTTGAGGAAGGTGTAGCCGATGCCGACGAGCCCGATCATGCGCAGATAGTCTGTGGCGGCGGCGCCGGCCTCGTCCGGGTTCTTCAACGCCTTCTGCGCGATCGTGGCGGTGGTGAGCTGGAGCGCGCCGAACGCCTGCTGGAGCGCGGCGGTCTGCGCGGCGAGCGCGCGGTCCGCCATCACGTCGGGCGTCGCGGTCATTTCCTCGCACAGGTTCGACACCGCGTGGAAGAACGGGCGGAGCGCCGCGCCCATGTTGGCCGCCATCTTGCGCCCGACGAGGTCGAGCGCCTGGACCCCGTTGGTGCCTTCGTAGATCTGGCAGATGCGCGCGTCGCGGACGAACTGTTCCACCCCGCTCTCGCGGATGTAGCCGTGCCCGCCGTAGCTCTGGACGCACAGGTTCGCATTGTCGGAGGCGAGGTCGGTGAACAGCGCCTTCACGACCGGCGTCATCAGCGCGACGAAGGCGGTGGCGCGGGCGCGCACCTCGGGATCGGCGGCATGCTTTTCCGCGTCGAGCGCGCGCGACACCCACTGGCCGAGCGCGCGGCACCCCTCGGCATTGACGCGCATCGTCATCAGCATGCGGCGCACGTCGGGATGGACGATGATGGGATCGGCCGGAAGATCGGGGCGCCTGGGCCCGGTCAGCGCGCGTCCCTGCAACCGCTCGCGCGCATAGGCGACGGCGGACTGGTAGGCGATCTCGCCGACGCCCAGCCCCTGGATGCCGACCGAGACGCGTTCGGTGTTCATCATCGTGAACATCGCGGCGAGCCCCTTGTTCGGTTCGCCCACGATCCAGCCGGTCGCGTCCTCGAAGCTCATCTGGCACGTCGCCGAGGCCTTCAGCCCCATCTTGTGCTCGATGCCGGTCACCGCGACGCCGTTGCGCGGGCCCGGCGCGCCGTCCGCATCGGGCAGGAACTTGGGGACGAGGAACAGGCTGATCCCCTTCACCCCCGCGGGCGCATCGGGGAGCCGTGCGAGGACGAGGTGGACGACGTTGTCGGTCAGGTCGTGGTCGCCGGCCGAGATGAAGATCTTCGACCCCGTGATCCGGTAGCTGCCGTCGTCCTGCGGCACCGCGCGGGTGCGCAGGAGGCCGAGGTCGGTGCCGCAATGCGGCTCCGTCAGGCACATCGTGCCCGACCATTCGCCGCTCGTCATCTTCGGCAGATACGCCTGCTTCAGGTCGTTCGAGCCATGGCCCTCGATCGCCGTCGTCGCGCCGTGCGTCAGGCCCGGATAGAGGCCGAACGAGAGGTTCGCGGAGCAGGTCATCTCCTCGACCAGCTTGTTCAGCGTCTCGGGCAAACCCTGACCGCCCCATTCGGGCGGCGAGGCGAGCGCGGCCCAGCCGCCGTCGCGAAAGGTGTCATAGGCCGCCTTGAAGCCCTTCGGTGTACGCACGACGCCGTTTTCCAGGCGGCAGCCTTCCTCGTCGCCGCTGGCGTTGAGCGGCAGGAGCACGTCCTGCGCCATGCGCGCCGCCTCCTCCAGCACCGCGTCGTAGAGGTCGGGCGTGAAATCGGCGAAGCCGGCGGCGGCATCGAACTGGTCGTCGGCGAACAGTTCGTGCAGCACGAAGCGCATGTCGCGCAGGGGAGCGGTATAGACCTGCATGGGTCGTCCTTCTTCCGGTCAGTTGCGCAGCGGCTTGCCGGTCGTCAGCATGTGCTCGACGCGGGCCTGGGTGCGGGGATCCTTGACGCTGGCGATGAACGCCTTGCGCTCCAGCTTCAGCAGCTCGTCCTCGGTGACGGTGTCGACGATATCGGCCTCGCCCCCGGTCAGCACCTCGGCGAGGCGGTCGGCGACCACCTCGTCATAGGCGGTGGCGACGCCCTTCGCGCGGAAATCCGCCACCGCGCCCGCGACGCCGGCGCGCCCGGTCGCGCCGGCGAGCCGGAAGACCGGCTTCTCCGGCGCCTGATAGCCGTCGACCAGCGCCAGCGCCTTTGCCTTGGCATCGGCGAGCAGGCGGTCGCGGTTCATCGTGATGCCGTCGCTCGGCCGAAGGAAGAACATCTCCTTCGCCTGCGCCGCCGATTTCGAGACCTGCGCCGTCGAGATCGTCTCGAACGCCTTCGACAGCGACGGCATCGGCCCCCTGGGCATCATCGGCGCCTTCGCCATGCGATCGAGCAGCTCGCCGTTGCCGCCCCAGCCGGGGATCAGTCCGACGCCGCATTCGACGAGGCCGATGTAGCTTTCGGCATGCGCCTGCACCGCGTCGGAATGGAGCAGGATCTCGCATCCGCCGCCCAGCGCCATGCCCGCAGGCGCCGACACGACGGGGAAGGGGGCATATTTCAGCGCCTTGTAGGCCGACTGGCCGGCCGCGACGAGCTTCTCGATCTCGCTCCACGCGGCGATGTTCACCGCGAACATGGCGAGCCCGAGGTTCGCGCCGGCGGAGAAATTCGCGCCCTCGTTATAGACCACCAGCGCCTTGTACTGCGCCTTCACCAGCCCAATCGCCTGCTGGATCAGCTTCGCGACATCCTCGTCCAGCGCGTTCATCTTGGCGGTGAATTCGAGGCAGAGGACGCCGTCGCCGATATCCCACAGCGCGGCCGACGCGTTCTTTGCGACCGGCTGGCCGTGGAGCTTCACGTCCTCCAGCAGCAGCACGCCGTCCGGGCGCACCACGTCGCGATAGTCCCCGGCGGCGGTCAGATACTGGCGCCGGCCGTCCTCGACGCGGTAGAACGGGCGGTCGCCCGCGGCTGTCAGGATCGCCGGCACGTCGCGGCCCTCCGCCGCCAGCCGCTCGGCGAGCTTGCCCGGCCCGAGCCGGTCGATCAGCTCGAACGGGCCGAACTTCCAGTTGTAGCCGAGCTTCATCGCGTCATCGATCGCGACCACGTCGTCGGCGGCCTCTCCGACCAGCATCGCGGCGTAGGACAATACCTTCCCCAGGATCTCCCAGGCGTAGGTGCCGGTCTTTCCGGGCGCGGTCACCAGCGCGGCGAGATCGCGCTCGGCATCCTTCGGCAGCGCCGCGGGCTTGATCGTATCGCGATAGTCGCCGGTGGCGAGGTCGAGCGCCTTCTTCGTCTTCGTCGCCTTGTCGAAGGCGTAGAAGCCGCCCTTGCCCTTGCGGCCGGTATAGCCGTCCGCGATCATCCGATCGACCAGCGCCATGTCGCGCACGGTGTCGAAATAGGGATCGCCCGCCGGCAGCGTGGACGACAGGCTCTTCGTCAGCAGCGGCATCAGGTCGACGCCGACGAGGTCGATCAGGCCGAAGATACCCGTCTTCGGCACGCCCATCGGCCGGCCGCCGATCTGGTCCGCCTCCTCGACGCTCAGCCCCTGGTCCATCGCCGCATTGACCGCGACCGCCAGCCAGTAGGTGCCGATGCGGTTGGCGATGAAGCCGGGCGTGTCCTTCGCCGGCACGATGCGCTTGCCCATCATGCGATCGACGAACGCCTCCACCCGGCCGGCCACTGCCGGATCGGTGTCGGGCCCGCGCACGATCTCCACGAGCCGCATGTAGCGCGGCGGATTGAAGAAGTGGGTGATGAGGAAATCGGCCCTGAACTGCTCCGACCGCCCCTCGACCAGATGGCCGAGCGGGATGGTGGAGGTATTCGACGACACCGCGGTGCCGGGGCGCTTCACCGCCTCCAGCCGCGCGTACAGCGCCTGCTTGATGTCGAGCCGCTCGACGATCGCCTCGACCACCCAGTCGCATTCGGCGACGCGATCGAGGTGATCGTCGATATTGCCGGTCTCGACCAGCTTCGCCGCGGCCTTCGACATGAAGGGGGCAGGCTCGGTCTTCAGCATCTTCGCCACCGCGCCCCCGGCGACGGCGTCGCGATCGGCCCCGTCCTTGGGGACGATATCGAGCAGCAGCACCGGGACACCGGCATTGGCGACCTGCGCCGCGATGCCCGCGCCCATGACGCCCGCGCCGATGACGCAGACCTTTTTGATCGGCTCAGCCATGGTCAGGCGCGCTCCAGCACCGTCGCGATGCCCTGACCGCCGCCGATGCACTGGGTGGCGAGCGCGTACTTCCCGCCCTCGCGCGCCAGCAGCGCGGCGGCCTTGCCGACGATGCGCGCGCCGGTCGCGCCCAGCGGGTGACCGATCGCGATCGCGCCGCCGTCGAGGTTGATCGTCTCTTCCCTGAGGCCGAGGTCGCGGATGCAGGCGATCGCCTGGCTGGCGAACGCCTCGTTGATCTCCACCACGTCGAGGTCGCCGACGCCGACGCCGGCGCGCTCCAGCGCCTTTTGCGACGCGCCGATCGGGCCGAGGCCCATCGTCTCGGGCGCGCAGCCCGACACCGCGACCGACTTCACCCGGGCGAGAATCGTCAGGCCATGGCTGTTGGCGA
>JAYRJH010000139.1:0-7519 GCA_041906415.1 Sphingomonas sp.
AAGGCGCGCTATAGGAAGCGCGATGCCTCGCCGCCACCCCGTCCCGCATCTGTGGCTGATGACCGACGAACGGATGGGCGCAGGCTTGTGGCGCGCTGTGCAACGATTGCCGCGCGGATCGGGAATCGTCTTTCGCCATTATGCGACTCCCGACATAGAGCGGCGGCGGCTGTTCGCGCGATTGCTGCGTATCGCGCGCAGGCGCGGGCTGGTGCTGGTCCGCGCGGGCGCGACGCCGCTACCGGGGGAAATGGGCACGCATGGCCGCCGTGGGAGAGGTATCCTCACATGGCCCGCACATGACCGGCGCGAGGCCGTCGCAGGGGTGCGGCAAGGCGTGGATGCGCTGTTCGTCTCCCCCGTTTTCGCCACCCGATCGCATCCCGGCGCGCCGGCCTTGGGACCGCGCCGCGCGCGCGCGATCATCTCCGGGATGCCGGCCGCGCGGATCGCGCTCGGCGGGATGGACGCGCGGCGTTTTGCTCGACTAACCGGATTCGACGGATGGGCGGCCATCGACGCGTGGCTGTGACGCGCGCAGCAGCTCAGAAGCGGAAAGCGGTGCCCACATAGACCGCCTGGCTGTCGCGGCGATCATCGGTGATCTGGGTCAGCCGCTCACGCTCGCTCTTGTAGCGAACCCCAGCGGTGAGATCGATGTTGCGGGTCAGCGAATAGGAGCCGCCCACATCGATCGCATAATTGGAATTGTTGTCGATGCCCTTCGGCGCGATCGCCAGCGGACGATCCGTGCTGGCCTTCACCCGGCCGGTCAGGCGATTGTTGAGCGCATAGCTGACCGCGATATCGGCGGATTCACGGCTGCCCGGCTGCGGCCCGACATCGACGTGCGCGACATCGCCGGTGACGGCGAAGCGCTGCCAGCCGATCGCGGCGCCCAGATTATAGGCGATCGGCGCGATTCCCACGGTCGCCGGCTGATTCGTGCTGTCGCCTATACGCGTCGAACGGGCGCGCACCGCAACCGTCACGGCGCGATTGCTCTGCCGCGTCTCGGCGGGCGTGAAGCGGAAATCACCGACATCGCCATCCAGCCCGCCGCGCGCGAAAACGGCGGCAAGCCGGGGATCGGCGGAGGAAGGCGTGAACCCGCTGGAGAAGCGCGCGGCAGCGGCGGCAGGCGCCTTCTTCGCGCCGCGCGAGCCGAGTTCCGTGGCGCCGATCGCGGGCGCGACAGCGGCTGCCGCGGCGGCAAGCGCCACGATCATACCGCCAGCAATCGCGCGACGAGCGAACACGAATCCCTCCAACATTGGATCGAATTTCGCCTAACATGATTCGATCCCGCACCGCCATCATTTGAGTCGCTTTATTGCTAAGTGTTGCAAGACTCCCACAGGGAGTTGCACGCACCACCGCTTGCCGGAGAGGAAAGGCGTCTGTAGAGGTTGCCGCTGCTCTTCATCCAGCTTTCAGGACGATGCCGATGTTCCGCCCGTTGCGTCTCGCGCTTGCCGTTGGCGCCGCCCTTGCGCTCACCGCCTGCGGCCACAACCGTGCCCGGCCCGAGGCCGATCTCGCCGCGTCGAAGATCACCACGATCGGCGTCAACAGCTATCTCTGGCGCGCCACGCTGGACACGCTTTCGTTCATGCCCTTGCTCCAGACGGATTCGAACGGAGGCGTCGTCGTGACGGACTGGTACGTCAACCCGCAGGTGCCGGGCGAGCGGATGAAGGTGACGGTATCGATCCTCGATCAGGATCTGCGTGCCGACGCGCTGCGCGTCGCGGCGCTGCGTGAGGTGAACCAGAACGGCCAGTGGGTCTCGGCGCCCGTCGCCGCCTCCACCGTGCAGAAGCTGGAGGATATCATCCTCACCCGCGCGCGTGACCTGCGCCGCGCCTCCATCACCGGTTGACCCGTTTCCGAATGAGCAACACCCGTTTCAATGCGCTGAAAGCGGACGCCCACTGGCAGAAGGCGTGGGACGACGCGAAGACCTTCGCGGCCAGGGACGACAGCCCGAAGCCGAAGAGCTATGTGCTGGAGATGTTCCCCTATCCTTCGGGGCGCATCCACATGGGGCACGTCCGCAACTACACGATGGGCGATGTGCTGGCGCGCTATAGGCGGATGAAGGGCATGGAAGTGCTCCATCCGATGGGGTGGGACGCCTTCGGGATGCCCGCGGAAAACGCCGCGATGGAGAAGGGCGTCCACCCCGGCGGCTGGACGCGCGACAATATCGCGACGATGAAGGCGCAGCTGCAGCGGCTCGGCTTCGCGCTGGACTGGACGCGCGAACTCGCCACCTGCGAGCCGGATTATTACGGCCATGAGCAGGCGCTGTTCCTGAAATTCTACGAGCATGGCCTCGTCTATCGCAAGGAAAGCGCGGTCAACTGGGACCCGGTCGACATGACCGTGCTCGCCAACGAGCAGGTGATCGACGGGCGCGGCTGGCGCTCCGGCGCGCTGGTCGAGAAGCGCAAGCTCAGCCAGTGGTTCCTCAGGATCACCGCCTTCGCCGACGATCTGCTCGCCGGCCTGAAGTCGCTGGAGCATTGGCCGGAAAAGGTGCGGCTGATGCAGGAGAACTGGATCGGCAAGAGCCAGGGCCTGACCTTCCGCTTCGCGCTGTCGGCCAGCGCGGGAGGCATGGACAAGGTGGAGGTGTTCACCACCCGGCCGGACACGATCTTCGGCGCGAGCTTCGTCGCGGTGGCGGCTGACCATCCGATCGCGCAGGCGATCGCGGCCGCCAGTCCGGAGGCGGCGGCGTTCGTCGAACGCTGCAAGCAGGGCGGCACCACGGCGGCCGAGCTGGAGACGCAGGAGAAGCTGGGCTTCGATACCGGGCTAGCCGCGACGCATCCCTTTGATCCGGCGTGGAAGCTCCCGGTCTATATCGCCAATTTCGTGCTGATGGACTATGGCGTCGGTGCGGTGTTCGGCGTGCCGGCGCACGACCAGCGCGATTTCGAGTTCGCCCGCAAATACGGCCTGCCGATCCGCCGCGTCGTGTCGGAAGGGTCGAAGGACGCGCCCGAGTTCCAGGAGGACGAGGCCTATAGCGGGCCGGGCACGCTGGTGAACTCGCACTTTCTCGACGGCATGGACGTGGAGGACGCCAAGCGCGAGGTCATCACCCGCGCGGAGGCCGACGGCTGGGGCGAAGGCTCGACCGTCTATCGCCTGCGCGACTGGGGGGTGAGCCGCCAGCGTTACTGGGGCACGCCGATCCCGATCATCCATTGCGAGGGCTGCGGCGTCGTGCCGGTGCCGGCGGACCAGCTTCCGGTCGTGCTGCCGGAGGACGTGAGCTTCGATGTGCCCGGCAACCCGCTCGATCGCCATCCGACGTGGAAGCATGTCGCCTGCCCGAAATGCGGCACGGCGGCGGTGCGCGAGACCGACACGCTCGACACGTTCGCGGATTCGTCGTGGTATTTCATCCGCTTCGCCAGCCAGCCGAAGGACAGGCCGTTTGACAAGGCGGTCGCCGAAAGCTGGCTGCCGGTCGGCCAGTATATCGGCGGGGTGGAGCATGCGATCCTCCACCTGCTCTATGCGCGCTTCTGGACGCGGGCGCTGAATCATATCGGCATGATCGGCGTGACCGAGCCGTTCACCGGCCTGTTCACGCAGGGCATGGTGACGCACGAGACCTACAAGTCCGCGGACGGTCGCTGGCTCGCGCCGGACGAGGTGCGCGACGGGATCGAGATCGCCACCGGCCAGCCGATCACGCTCGGCCGTGTCGAGAAGATGTCGAAATCGAAGAAGAACACCGTCGATCCGACCGGCATCGTCGATCAATATGGCGCGGATGCGGTGCGGTGGTTCATGCTTTCCGATTCGCCGCCGGAGCGCGACCTGCCGTGGAGCGAATCCGGCATCGAGGGCGCGTGGCGTTTCGTCCAGCGCCTTTGGCGGCTGTTCGATGGGCAGGGCGCGGGCGAAGGCGCGGATGCCGCGATCGACCGCAAGCTGCACCAGACGATCGCCGGCGTCGCCGCCGATATCGAGGCGCTGTCGTTCAACAAGGCCGTCGCCAAGATCTACGAGCTGGCCAATGTGGTGGAGAAGGCCCAGCCCTCCGCCTCGCGCGATGCCGCCGTGCGCACGCTGATGCTGCTGGTCGCGCCGATGGTGCCGCACCTCGCTGAGGAGGCATGGGCGGCGCTGGGGCGGGAGGGGCTGATCGCCGACGCCGCGTGGCCGGCGGTCGATCCGGCGTTGCTGGTCGATGACGAGGTGACGATCGCGATCCAGGTCAACGGCAAGCTGCGCGACACGCTGACGCTGCCGAAGGGCCAGTCCAGGGACGCGATCGAGGCGGCCGCCCTTGCGAGCGACAAGGTGCTCCGCATCCTTGAAGGCAAGGCGCCGAAGAAGGTGATCGTCGTGCCGGACCGACTGGTGAATCTGGTCGCATGAAGCGCGCGGCCGCCCTGCTCGCTCTGGCATTCCCGCTGGCGGGATGCGGGCTGCAGCCGCTCTATCCGGCGGGCGGCGCGGGGTCGGTCGCGGGGATGCTCGGCCAGGTGGAGGTCACGCCGATCGAGGGCAAATCGGGCTGGCTGGTCGCCAACGCGCTGCGCGACCGCTTCGGCGAGGGCGGGCAGCAGACCGCGCGCTATCGCCTCGACGTGAAGCTGGACGACAAAATCATCGGCCTTGCCGTGCGCAGCGACAACAGCGTCACGCGCGAGCGGCGGACGCTGCGGGCGCGTTACCAGCTCGTGGCGCTGGACACCGGCACGGTGGTGCTGGACGCGACCGCCGGCTCCGATGCGGGAATCGATGTCGTCACCTCCGAATATGCCACGATCGCGGCGGAGAGCACCGCGCTGGAACGGTTGAGCGATATCGTCGCCGACCAGATCGTCGCGCGCGTCGCCCTCTATGCGAGGAACGAGTCGGCCGGGAAATGAAGGCCAGCGAGTCGCGCATCCGGCAGGCGCTCGATCGGCCATCGGCGGACGTCCGGCTCTATCTGCTCTATGGGCCCGACGAATCCGGCGCGATGGCGCTGGCGGAGCGGCTCGGTCGCGCGATGGGGACGGAGACGGAGCGCGTCGATCTGGACGGCGCGGCGCTGAAGGCCGATCCGGCGCGGCTGGCGGACGAGGCCGCCTCGCTCTCCCTTTTCGGCGGCTCGCGCTACATCCGCGTGACGGGCGCGGGCGACGAATCCACCGCCGCAGTGGAGGCCTTGCTCGCCGCCGAGCGCGCGGGCAATCCCGTGGTGATGATCGCCCCTTCGCTCAAGGCGACCAGCCGTCTGGTGAAACGCGCGCTCGAGGCGGATTCGGCGCTCGCCACCGCTTGTTATGCGCCCGTCGGGGAAGGCGCGGAGGCCTTGGCGGCGCAACTCGCGCGCGAGCACGGGTTGCGCATGGCGGGCGGCGCGGCGCGGCGGCTGGTGCAGGCGACCGGCGGCGATCGCGCGGTGATGGCGCGAGAGCTGGAGAAACTGTCGCTCTATCTGGACGCCGCGCATGACAACCCGCAGACGCTGGACGATTCCGCGCTGGACGCGGTGGGCGCTGATCTGGGCGAGGCGGAAATGTCGGAGATCATGGAGTCCGTCATCGCCGGCCGGAGCGCGGAGCTTGGCGCGGCGCTGCGGCGGATGAACGAGGCGGGCGGCTCCCCGATCCCCTGGCTGCGGCAGCTCGCGCGGCGGCTCGGCGCGCTGGCTGAGATGCGCGCGGAGGTGGCGGCGGGCGGAGACATCGGCGCGGTCATCAAGCGCCACCGCGTGTTCTTCCGCGAGGAGCAGGCGACGGCCGACGCGCTTCGCCGCTGGTCGCCGGAAGCGCTGGCCGAGGCGCAGCGCCGCGTGCGCGGCGTGGAGCGCGCGCTGATGGCCAGCGGCACGGCGGGCGAGGTGCTGGCCGATCAGGCAATGCTGGGCCTCGCCGAACGCGCGCGCCGGATGGGGCGCGGTCGCTGACCGCGACTGCCTAAAGCTGGTGCCCGGTCCGGTCGCGCTTGGTCGCGAGATAGCGTTCGTTGTGCCGGTTGGGCGGCAGCGCGTGGGCCACGCGCTCGGCGACCCTGATCCCGGCCGCCTCAAGCCCGGCCACCTTTGCCGGATTGTTGGTGAGCAACCGCACCTCGCGCTGCCCGAGAAGCTCCAGCATCCGCGCGGCCATACCGAAATCGCGCGCATCTATCGCGAATCCGAGCCGGGTGTTCGCGTCCACCGTGTCGAACCCCTGATCCTGGAGCGCATAGGCGCGCAGCTTGTTGACCAGCCCGATTCCGCGCCCTTCCTGCCGCAGGTAGAGCAATATGCCCCAGCCGCTCGCCTCGATCGCGCGGATCGCGGCGTCGAGCTGCGGGCCGCAATCGCATTTCAGGCTGCCCAGCGCGTCGCCGGTGAGACATTCGCTGTGCAGCCGCACCAGCGGCGCCTGCCCGTTGGGCGCGCCGATCAGCAAGGCGACATGCTCGCCGGGCGATTCCGGCGTGCGGAAGGCGACGATCTCCGCATCCTCGGCATGGGCGACCGGCAGGCGGGCGCGCGCGGCGATCGTCAGCCGGGCCGCGACTTCATGCTCGTCGATATCGTCGGGCGTGATCGTCACCTCGCCCGCGCCGCCGGGGATCACGAAGAAGGCCGGCAGCAGCCCGGCGATGCGCGCGAGCCGCAATGCCGAGCGCGCATCCTCCGGATGATCGACATGAATCGCGCGAAACGGGCCCTTGAGCGGCGTGGCGAGATCGAGTTGCGGATCCGCCAGCGCCGTCGCCGCCGCGAAATCGATCCATGGCGCGCGATCGACCAGCACCGGCGCATCCGGCTCCCCAGCCTCGCGCTGGTTGGTGAGCTTCAGCGTGGCGGCGCGTCCGGAGGACAACAGCACGGGCGCACCCGCATCCGGATCGAACGCCGCCAGCCGCACCGCGTCGCCGGTCTCAACCGGCAGCAGCGCCAGCGCCCCGATGCGGATCGGCCAGCCGCGTCGCAGCGCGTCGATCGCGCGGGCCGTGGCGCGGGCGTCGGTCAAAAATCGAACTCGGTCATGATCGGCACATGGTCCGAAGGCTTTTCCCAGCTACGGCAGGCTTCGAAGACATGGTGCATGCGGGCGGCCTTCGCCACCTCCCCGCTCGCCCACATATGATCGAGCCGGCGGCCGCGATCGTTCTTGGTCCAGTCCGGCGAGCGATAGCTCCACCAGGTGTGCAGGCGCGCGGGCGCAGGATGGAATTCCCGGCCGAGATCGACCCATTCGTGGGACGCCTTCAGCCGGTCGAGCGCCTCCACCTCGACGGGCGTGTGGCTGACGACGTTCAGCAGCGCCTTGTGGCTCCATACGTCGCTGGGCAGGGGAGCGATGTTGAAATCGCCGGTCAGGATCGTCGGGCAGGCGAGCTTGTCGGACCAATCGGTCATCCGCTGCACGAAATCGAGCTTCTGGCCGAACTTCGGGTTAACCGCGCGATCGGGCACGTCGCCGCCGGCGGGGACATAGACATTCTCCAGCCGCACGCCGTTGGGCAGGCGCACGCCGATATGCCGCGCCTCGCGATTGGTCTG
>JAYRJH010000140.1:0-7500 GCA_041906415.1 Sphingomonas sp.
TCGTTCTCCCACAGATGGGCGACCAGCGTGCGGATCTGGTTCAGCACCGCCACGCCGGACGCTACCGACAGCATGATGACGCAGGCGCGCGGCGAGATCACGCCGGTTGCCACCAGCGCGATGAAGGTGATCGCCCAGATCGTGCAGGCGGCCTCCGTGCGGTTCCACAGCGTGCGGAACTCGCCCTCCGGCATCCGGCGGCGGAAGGCGGGGTTGATCGACAGCGACGAATAGCGCGCGACGATCGCGCGGCGCAGCGACGGCACCACCAGCGACAGCGGCGTCAGCACCGCATAGCGGAACAGCAATCCGATCGGGGCCAGCGCCGCGACGATGATGAACACCGGCAGCGTCCAGGGCTTCATCAGCGCGAGCGGGAGATATTCCGGGTCCTCCATCGTGCCATAACGCGTGCGCGCGTGGTGAAGATTGTGGACGCCCTCATACATGAAAGAGGGCACAAGCATCGGCACCCCGATCACCGCATGATAGCCCAGGCGGAAGCCCGGCAACGCCGCATGGCGGACGTGCGTCAGCTCATGGATGAACAGCAGGGCGCGATACAGCGCCAGCACCGAAACCACCGCCGCGGCGATCGTCACCGGCAGCCGGTGCGACATGATCGCCACCGCCAGCGCGGCATAGCCCAGCACGGCCGAGCCCAGCAGATCAGCCCAATAGACCCCGGGGCGCGGCGTATTGATGTCGCGCGTCAATTCCGCGGCGGTCCTCAGCATCTCGCGATCGTCGGCGATCGGCGCACGAGGCGCGCGCGCGGCTTCACGGTCAAGGGTGATGGTCGTCATGGCGTGGTCCATTGGCCGAAGATAGTGGCGATACGGTGGCCTTTACAGGCCATGCGCGGCATGACGATGACGGAAACGTCACTCGCCATGATCGCCTCGTGCGATTATGCGGATGCGCCATGGCATCACCGATCACCATCCGCCCCGTCCTGACGAAGCGCGATCGCAAGACCTTCGTCGACCTCCCCTTCCGCCTTTATCGCGACGATCCGAACTGGGTGCCGCCGCTGAAGGGCGAGGCGCTCGGCCTCATCACGCCGGAGAAGAACGGCTGGTACAGCCATGCGAAGGCGCAGCTTTTCCTCGCCGAGCAGGATGGGCGCGTCGTGGGGCGCATCTCCGCGCATATCGACACGCTGGCGCTGGAGATGCCGCCCGAGCGCGGCTTCGGCCCCGGCACCGGCTTCTGGGGGCTGATGGAGGCGGAGAACGAGACGCAATTCGCGATGCTGATGGCAGCGGCCGAAGGCTGGCTGCGGGAACAGGGCATGACGCGCGCGATCGGCCCCGTCTCGCAATCGGTATGGGAGGAGCCGGGGCTGCTGATCGAGGGCTACGATCATCCGCCGACGGTGATGATGGGCCACGCCAAACCCGAATATCGCGGCTGGGTGGAACGCGCCGGCTATCTGCCGGTCAAGCAGCTCCTCACCTATGACTTGCCGATCAAGGACGGCTTTCCCCCGATCGTCAACCGCATCGTCGCATCCGGCGAGAAGAACCCCCGCATCCGCATCCGCCAGGTCGACAAATCGAAGTTCATGGAGGAAGCGGAGATCATCCTCGGCATCCTCAACGATGCCTGGTCGGACAATTGGGGCTTCATCCCGCTCACCGAGCCGGAGATCAGGGACATCGGCGTCAAGCTGAAGCCGATCGTGTTCAACGATCTGATCCGCATCGCGGAAGTGGACGGCCGCCCCGTCGCCTTCATGATAACGCTGCCGGACCTGAACGAGGCGATCAAGCCGCTGAACGGCAATCTCCTCCCCTTCGGCTGGGCGAAGCTGCTGCTGTGGCTGCGCCGCCCCAAGGCGAAGACGATGCGCGTGCCGCTGATGGGCGTGCTGAAGGAATATCAATCCTCGCGGCTGGCGAGCCAGCTCGCCTTCATGATGATCGAGTTCATCCGCCGCGCCTCCGTCGCGCATTATGGCGCGGAGCGGGCGGAGATCGGCTGGATCCTCGATGACAATCAGGGGATGCGCTCGATCGCGGATGCGATCGATAGCAAGGTCAACAAGGTCTATCAGGTCTACGCCCGCGATCTGTAGCGGGGGGGGGACTGCGCGCGGGATGAGGGATGACCGCGCGCAACCCGTATGCGCTTTCATTTGGCGAATGGATCGATCCCCATGCTCGCCCATTCTGCGCGCGTATGACATACCCGGCGCGGGGCGAGCGCGCCGGTCGGGGTATCAACCACGCAGACGCGCTGGGTGGCGGCGATGGTGTCGGTCGGCGCGGGAGCGGCCGAGGTGCGGCCACCCGCAGAGGCCGGAACGGCAATCGCGGCAGTGGCGGTGATCGCGGCGGTAGCGATGAGAGACAGGGTTTTCATGACTTCCTACTCCGAATTTCCGCAGGCTCGATGCGCTGCGCCAACCGAAGTGCATTAGTCGTGCCAAACACTTGAACCTTCTATTTTCAATTACTTACGACAAATCGCTTCCAAGCGACGTGTTGAAGGTTGGCGAAAGACACACGTAATCGGCGGATCGCGCCACTCCATATCGCAAGATGCGCCAGACAGGCGGGTGGACAAGCCGGGGAAAGCCGCGCAACTGGCGAAACCTCGTCCAGCCGGAGCCCGCCATGACCACGCCCTCGACCATCCCACCCCGCCGCGAATGGCTGAGCGATGCGGTGCGGCGGATCGAGGCGGACTATAACCGCTCCGCCGATACGCATCTGATCCGGCTGGACCTGCCGCGCCATCCGGGCATCACGCTCTATCTCAAGGACGAAAGCTCGCATCCCACCGGCAGCCTGAAGCACCGGCTGGCGCGATCCCTGTTCCTCTATGCCTTGTGCAATGAATGGATCGGGCCGGACACCTGCGTGATCGAGGCATCCTCCGGCTCGACGGCGGTGAGCGAGGCCTATTTCGCACGGATGCTGGGGCTGCGCTTCATCGCGGTCGTCCCCGCCTCCACCGCCGCGCCGAAGCTGGACGCGATCCGATTCCAGGGCGGGGAAATCCACACGGTCGACGATCCGCGCGCCGTCTATCAGGTCGCGCAGGGCCTGGCGGCGGAGACGGGCGGCCATTACCTCGACCAGTTCACCTATGCCGAGCGCGCGACCGACTGGCGCGGCAACAACAATATCGCCGAGAGCATCTTCACCCAGATGGCGCGCGAGGAACGCCCCGTCCCCGACTGGGTGGTGTGCGGCGCGGGCACCGGGGGCACGTCGGCGACGATCGGGCGCTTCATCCGGTATCAGCGCCATGCCACGAAGCTGCTGGTGGCGGACCCGGTGCATTCGGTGTTCCACCGTCATTTCGCGGACCGCGCCGTAACCGCGCTGCCGGAGGGCTGCGGCTCGTGCGTGGAGGGGATCGGCCGCCCGCGCGTCGAGCCGAGCTTCATCCCCGGCGTGATCGACCGGATGATCGCGGTGGAGGATGCCGAGAGCATCGGCGCGATGCGCGCGCTCTCCGACCGGCTCGGGCGGCGCGTCGGCGGATCGACCGGCACGAACCTGTGGGCCTGCATGAAGCTGGTGGAGGAGATGACGGCGGCCGACGCGACCGGCAGCATCGTCACCCTGCTGTGCGACGGCGGCGAGCGTTACGGCTGCACCTATTACGACGACGCATGGCTCGCGGAGCGCGGGATCGACTGGCATCCGGCGGCGGCACGGGTGGCGGGGCTGTGGGAATGAATAGTTCCACGGCCGTGGACAACGGCCACACCGGCGTCATCCGCGCGCGCAGTGCGCCGGAATTGTCAGATATCGCGCTTTTCGTGCTTGCGGTGGCTGCGGTATGGCTTGCGCGGCGGGCCTTGCGGAAGCGGTTCGGCAAAAGGGACGGTTGACCGCGCGCGCGCCACGCGGCACCGCATGATCCATGGCCGACGACACGCTCGATCGCCTCGAGGCGACGATCCGCGCGCGCAAAGACGCTGCCGCGATGAAATCCTATACCGCCAGCCTGTTCTTCCAGGGTCGCACGCGCATCGCGCAGAAGGTGGGCGAGGAAGCGGTGGAAACCGTGATCGCCGCCTGCTCCGGCGATGATGCGAAGATCGTGCCCGAGGCGGCGGACCTCATCTTCCATTTGCTGGTGCTGCTGACCGACGCCGGGCTGGGGCTTGACGACGTGCGCCGCGAGCTCGAACGGCGCGAAGGCCAGTCCGGCCATGACGAAAAGGCCGGCCGCCCGCTTTCCTTCCGACCCGAATAATCCGACCCGAATAAGGAGCCGCCCGATGGCCGTCGACGCCACCCAGCCCTATGACGACCAGAATATCTTCGCGAAGATCCTGCGCGACGAAATCCCGTCGCGCCGGGTATATGAGGACGAGCACGCCCTCGCCTTCTACGATATCGCGCCTTGGGCGCCAACGCATATCCTGGTGATTCCCAAGGGGAAATATGTCTCCTGGGACGATTTCACCGCGCGCGCATCCGACGAAGAGGTCGCCGGCTTCGTCCGCGCGGTGGGCAAGGTGGCGCGCGATCGGGGGCTGGTCGCGCCCGGCTACCGCCTGATCGCCAATACCGGGCTCGATTCCCATGCGGAGGTGCCGCACCTCCACGTCCATATCCTCGCCGGCCGGCCGCTGGGGCCGATGCTGGCGCAGAACGACGGCGCGCGCTGAGAGGGCGGCGCGGATGGCCTTCATCCCGCCTCCCGGCGCGTTCGGGCTAGGCGAGCGGGATATTCGCCGCTAGGTTCCGATGCTTGAACATATTCTGGCCGCCGGGGGGCGGTCGAGGGAGGATTATGGCAACCAGACCCCCAGAAGGTCTTTTCGCGCGGATGACGCTCCGCAAGACGGTGGAGCAGGTCCAGCGCGAGACGCAGGCCAGCGAGTTGAAACGGACGCTCAGCGCGGCGAACCTGGTGTTCCTCGGCATCGGATGCATCATCGGCGCGGGCATCTTCGTCCGCACCGGCAATGCCGCGGCGCTGCACGCCGGGCCGGCGGTGCTGATCTCCTTCGTCGTCGCGGGCGTGATCTGCGGGCTCGCGGGCCTTTGCTATGCCGAGCTTTCCTCCACCCTGCCGGTGTCCGGATCGGCCTATACCTATTCCTATACCACGATCGGCGAATTTGCCGCATGGGTGATGGGCGCTCTGCTGATGCTCGAATACGGGCTGGCCGCGTCGGTGGTGGCGGTCGGCTGGTCCGGCTATGTCGTGTCGCTGCTGGGCGACTACGGCATCAACATACCGATTGAGCTGACCGGGCCGACCGGGCACGCCGTGATGAAGGGCGGCGCGGCGGTGCTGGGGCCGGACGGCGCGCCGCTGACCTACATGTTCAACATGCCCGCCTTCGCGATCTGCGCCCTCCTCGGCGCGCTGCTGGTGGTCGGCGTGAGCGAGAGCGCGAAGGTCAACAACGCGATCGTGGTCATCAAGATGGGCGTCATCATCGCCTTCATCCTGATCGTCGGCTGGTTCGTGATCCAGAATTTCGGCACGCTGAAGGCGAACTGGGAACCGTTCATTCCGCCGCCCTCCGGCGAGAAGGGCGAGTTCGGCTGGGGCGGCATCATGCGCGCCGCGTCGATCGTGTTCTTCGCCTATATCGGGTTCGAGGCGGTCTCCACCGCCGGGCAGGAAGCGAAGAATCCGGCGCGCGACATGCCGGTCGGCATCATCGGCAGCCTCGTCGTCTGCACCGTCATCTACATGCTGGTGTCCGTGACGATGACGCTGATCGTGAACTACAAGCTGCTCAACGTGCCCGATCCCGTCGCCGTCGCGGTGGACGCGCTGGGGCCGCAATGGAGCTGGTTCGCGAAGATCATCAAGATCGGCGCGATCGTCGGCCTCACCTCGGTCGTGCTGGTGCTGATGTATGGCCAGACGCGCATCTTCTACACCATGGCGCGCGACGGGCTGCTGCCGCGCGTATTCTCCAGCGTGCACCCGCGGTTCAAGACGCCGTGGATCAACACGATCCTCGTCGCCGCGCTGGTGGCCTGCTCGGCCGGCTTCTTCGACATCAACACGCTCGGCGACATGACCTCGGTCGGCACGCTGGCGGCGTTCGGCATCGTCTGCCTCACGGTGGTCTGGCTGCGCCGCACGCACCCCGATCTGCCGCGCGGGTTCAGGGTGCCGCTCTATCCGGTGCTGCCGATCCTCGGCATCCTGTTCTGCTTCGGCCTGATCTTCTCGATCGAGACGCGGGTGCTGATGTTCTTCCTGTGGTATTCGATCGGCGCGATCGTGCTCTATTTCGTCTACGGGATGCACAATTCGCGGCTCTACAAGGGCCTCGACGAAATTGGCGGGCCGGACATGGGCGAATATGTCGCGCCCGTGGGCGAGCAGCCCTGAAATCGCGCTGAACACTGATCGCGTCCGCCCCGTCGCAATGTCGGGGCGGACGGGTTAGAGGACGGGCATGACCGCCCTCCCCTCCACCGATACCGAAGCCGCCGCCGAGCTTGAGCGGCTCGCGCGCGAGATCGCGCACCACAACCGTCTCTATCACACCGAGGACGCGCCGGAGATTTCCGACGCGGATTACGACGCGCTCGTCCGCCGCAACAATGCGATCGAGGCGGCCTTCCGGCATCTGGTCCGCGCCGATTCGCCGTCCCGGCTGGTCGGCGCCGCGCCCTCCTCGCATCTCGCCAAGGTGCGCCACGCCAAGGCGATGACCAGCCTCGACAACGCCTTTTCGGACGAGGAGGTGGAGGAGTTCGTCACCCGCGTCCGCCGCTTCCTGCGGCTGGCCGACAACGAGCCGGTGACGCTGACCGCCGAGCCGAAGATCGACGGCCTCTCCTGCTCGCTGCGCTACGAGAACCGCCGCCTCGCACAGGCGCTGACGCGCGGCGACGGCACGACAGGCGAGGACGTGACCGCCAATGTCGCCACCATCGCCGACATCCCGAAGACCCTCCCCGCCGACGCGCCGGACCTGATCGAGGTGCGCGGCGAGGTCTATATGGCGAAGGCCGATTTCACCGCGCTCAACGCCCGCCTCGCGGCCGAGGCGGCGGAGACGGGCAAGGAGGCGCGTCAGTTCGCCAACCCGCGCAACGCCGCCGCCGGCTCGCTGCGCCAGAAGGACGCGAGCGTCACCGCCAGCCGCCCCTTGCGCTTCCTCGCGCATGGCTGGGGCGAGGCCCCGGCGCTGCCCGCAACCACGCAGATGGGCGTGATGGAGGCGATCCGCGGCTGGGGCTTTCCCGTCGCCACCGATCTCGCCCGCGTCGGGGACTTCGCGGCCGCGCTGGCGCGATACCGCACGATCGAGGCGGAGCGCGCGGACCTGCCCTACGATATCGACGGCGTGGTCTATAAGGTCGACAGGCTCGACTGGCAGGACCGGCTGGGCTTCGTCGCGCGCGCGCCGCGCTGGGCGATCGCGCGCAAGTTCCCGGCCGAGCGCGCGCAGACCACGCTGGAGGCGATCGACATACAGGTGGGCCGCACCGGCAAGCTCACTCCCGTCGCGCGGCTCACCCCCGTCACCGTCGGCGGCGTGGTCGTCTCGAA
>JAYRJH010000141.1:0-7496 GCA_041906415.1 Sphingomonas sp.
TCATCAGCGTGACCAGCGCGACCTTCCATCCCTCGTCCACCGCGCCGAGCCGCTGCGAGTCCGGGATGCGCACGTCGGTGAAGTAGATTTCGTTGAAGTTCGATCCGCCGGACATCTGGTGGATCGGCCTGATCTCGATCCCCGGCGAGCGCAGGTCGAGCCAGAACATCGTCAGTCCCTTGTGCTTGGGCACGTCGATATTGGTGCGGACGAGGACGATGCCGTAATCCGAATAATGCGCGCCGGAGGTCCATACCTTCTGGCCGTTGACCACCCAGTCGTCGCCGTCCTTCACCGCGCGGGTGCGGATCGCCGCCACGTCCGATCCGCCGGCCGGCTCGGAAAAGAGCTGCGACCAGATTTCCTCGCCGCGCAGCGCCGGGCCGACGAAGCGCTTCTTCGTCTCCTCATCGGCGAAGGCCATCACGGTCGGCACGCACATGCCCAGCCCGATGGTGAAATAACCATATTGGACAGGGAATTTCGCTTCCTCCTGCCCAAAGATCACGCTCTGGATCGGCGTGCCGCCACCGCCGCCCCATTCCTTCGGCCAGGTGATCTGGGCATAGCCTACCGCAGCCTTGCGCGCCTGCCAGCTTCGCGCGGCGGCCATGTCGTCGGCATGGGGAAGCGCCTTGTGCTCGGCGACGTTCCTTTCCAGCCACGCGCGCGCAGCGGCACGATATCCGGCTTCTTCCGGGGTGTCGTTGAAATCCATTCTTGCTCTCCCCGATCAGGCCGCGTTGCGCATCTCGAGCTGGCTGACCAGCCGCTCGCGCCATGTCGCGGGCGCGCCCGCCACGAGGCTCAACTGCCGCGAACGCCGGTAATAAAGCTGCGGGTCCGCCTCCCAGGTGAAGCCGATGCCGCCATGCGTCTGGATATTCTCCTTCGACGCGAACCAGAACGCCTCGCTCGCCGCGACGCGCGCGGTGGCGGCGGCCAGCGGCAGCTCGGTGGCGGCGGTGTTGAGCGCCCATGCGCCGTAATAAGCGTTCGACCGCGCGATCTCGTTCTTCACATAGATATCGGCGAGCTTGTGCTTGATCGCCTGATAGCCCGCGATCGCGCGCCCGAAGGCAAAACGCTCCAGCGCATAATCCTTCGCCATTTCGAGGCAGCGGTCCGCGCCGCCGAGTTGCTCGAAAGCGAGCAGCACCGCCGCGCGATCGAACACCGCCTGCATCGCTGGGATGCCGTCGTCCCCGCCCAGCCGCTCCGCCGGGGCCGAATCGAAGGTGAGCTTCGCCACCGAGCGCGTCGGATCGAGCGTCGTCAGCACCTCCGCCGAGACGCCCGCGCCCTTCTCGACCAGATAGAGGCCGTCCTTTGCGAGCACGACGATCAGGTCCGCCACGTCGCCGTCCGTCACCGGGATCTTGGTGCCGGAAACCGTGCCGCCCGTCACAACGGTATGCAGTGAAGCCTGCGTCACCGGCCCAGCACGCTCGCTGGTGGCGAAGGCGCCGATCGCCTCGCCGGCGGCGATCCGGGGCAGCCATTTCGCCTTCTGCGCCTCGCTGCCGAACAGGAGCAGCGCCTCGGTGACGAAATAGACGGTGGACGCGAAGGGGATGGGGGCGCAGGCGCGGCCGAGTTCCTCCGCCAGCGCGCACAATTCGACATGGCCGAGACCCAGCCCGCCATAGCCTTCCGGAATCGCGGTGCCGATCCAGCCCTGCTCCGCCACCGCGCGCCACAGGCCCTCGTCATAGGCGCGGGCGTCGTCGTCGAGCACGCCGCGCACCACCTTCGCATCGCATTTCGCGGCGAGGAAGCGGCGCGCCTCCTCCTTCAGCATCTTCTGCTCGTCGGTATAATCGAAGTTCATCGCCCGCCCCCTTATCGCGGTTGCATGCGGATCGCGCCGTCGAGGCGCACATCCTCGCCGTTGAAATAACCGTTGCGGATCATCTCCAGCGCGAGGGCCGCATATTCCTCCGCCGCGCCCAGCCGCTTCGGGAAGGGCACGGAGGCCGCCAGCCCCGCCTTCACCTGCGGCCTGGCGCGCGCGAGCAAAGGCGTGTCGAAGATGCCGGGCAGGATCGTGTTGACCCGGATGCCCTCGCCCGCCAGATCGCGCGCGATCGGCAAGGTCATGCCGATCACCCCGGCCTTGGCGGAGGCATAGGCGACCTGCCCCATCTGCCCTTCCTCCCCCGCGACGCTGGCGGTGTTGACGATCGCCCCGCGATCGCCGTCCGGCAGGGGATCGAGCGTCATCATGCCGGCCGCCGCGCCGACGATGCAGCGGAAGCTGCCGATCAGGTTCAGCTCGATCGTCCTGATATATTTGTCGAGCGGGTAAGGCTCGATCGCGCCCGTCTCCTTCGATCGCGCCACCGTCTTGTGTGCGCCGAACCCGCCGCCGGCGCAATTGACGAGGATGCGCTCCTGCCCGTTCGCCGCCCGCGCCCTGGCGAAGCCCGCGTCGACGGACGCCTGGTCCATCACGTCCACCGCGCAGAAGGTGGCGCCGATCGCGGCCGCCGCGTCCGGCCCGATCTCCTCATTCCTGTCGAACAGGGCGACCTTCACGCCCGCCGCGCGCAAGGCGCTCGCCGTCGCATGGCCGAGGCCGGAAGCCCCGCCGGTGACGATCGCCGCAATATCCGGCCCCAGCTTCACGCATCGCTCTCCTGTGTCCTGTTGCGGGATAACATTAGTTATGTAGAGATGCGCGTCAACAGACCATTGGGAGAGGACAATTGGGCCATGAAACGCTGATCGTGGAGCGCGACGGGCCGGTCGACCGGGTGACGCTGAACCGGCCGGATCGGCTCAACACGCTGGACGACACGATGATCGCGGAGCTTTCCGGCTATTTCGGCGGCCTTGCCACGGATCGCGATTGCCGCGTGGTGGTGCTGAAGGGCGCCGGGCGCGGCTATTGCGCGGGGCTGGACCTGACGGCGGCGGGCGGCAGGCGGCGCGACACGATCGACCGGCTCGCGCACCAGCGCAGCATCGCGGAGATCGTGATGCGGATGCGCTATTGCCCGCAGCCGATCATCAGCCTCGTCCACGGCCCGGCCTGCGGCGGCGGATTCGCGATGGCGCTGGCGAGCGACATCCGCATCGCGGGAGAATCGGCGCGGATGAACGCGGCCTTCATCCGCATCGGGCTTTCCGCCTGCGATATCGGGGTGAGCTATTTCCTCCCCCGGCTGGTAGGCGCGAGCGTCGCGGCGGAGTTCATGCTGACGGGGGACTTCATCACCGCCGACCGCGCGCTGGCGACCGGCCTCGTCAGCCGCGTGGTGCCGGATGACGAGATGGAGGCAGCGGCCGCCCCGCTGATCGAATCGATGCTCGCCACCGCGCCGCTGGGCCTGCGGTTGACCAAGGAATGCCTGCGCATGGCGATCGACGCGCCGAGCCTCGAATCGGCCATCGCGATGGAGGATCGCAACCAGATTCTCGCCGCCTCAGGCCCCGATTTCGAGGAGGCGATCAAGGCCTTCTTCGAAAAGCGCACGCCCGATTACAGCAGGAAGGAACAGGCATGAGCGGACTCGAAGGGCGCGTCGCGCTCGTCACCGGCGGCGGGCGCGGAATCGGGCGCGCGATCGCGCTGCGGCTGGCGCGCGACGGCGCGGACGTGGCGGTCAACTATCGCCGCGACGCCGATGCGGCGGCCGAGGTGGTGCGCGAGATCGAGGCGATGGGGCGCAAGGCAAGGGCCTATGCCGCCTCGGTCGATCGGTTCGAGCAATGCGAGGCGCTGGTCGCCGCCGTGCTGGCGGACTTTCCGGCGATCGACATCCTCGTCAACAATGCCGGCATCGCCAGCCGGGGCCAGCCGGTCGCGGATACCGATCCGGGCGAGCTGGAGCGCGTGCTGCGCACCCATGCCTTCGCCCCGCATTTCATGTCGAAGCTGGTGCTGCCATCGATGCGCGCCCGGCCGCGCGGGGATATCGTGATGATCTCCAGCGTCGCCACGCTCTACCATGCCGCGAACGGCGCGCCCTACAACATGGGCAAGGCGGCGTGCGAGGCGCTGGCGCAGACGCTGGCCAAGGAAGAGCGGAAGAACGGCGTGCGCGTGAACATCGTGGCGCCGGGGCTGACCGTCACCGAAATGGGAGAGCGGCTGGCCAGGGCCACGCGCGGCGTGGCGAGCATCCATGATCTGGACGCGCAATCGCCGTTCGGGCGCGTCTCCACGCCGGAGGACGTCGCGGCGGCGGTGGCGTTCTTCGTCTCGGCGGATGCGGATTATGTCACCGGGCAGAAGATCAACCTGCACGGCGGCGGATGATTCGCCGCCCGACGGCCATTCCGGCACAAGGCCGGCGCGACCGCCGGGTTCACACCCGCATCGGCATCAGCACGTAGAGCGCCGGCGCCTTGTCGCTTTCGCGGATCAGCGTCGGGGCGGCGGCGTCGGCGAGGTGGACCTCCACGACGTCGCCGTCGATCTGCCCCAGGATATCCAGCAGGTAGCGGCTGTTGAACCCGATCTCGAACGGGGCGGAGACATATTCGCCCGGCACTTCCTCCGCCGCCGTCCCGTTCTCCGGGCTGGTGACGGAGAGCGTCACCTTGTCGCGATCCAGCCCGACCTTCACGGCGCGGGTCTTCTCCGTCGCGATGGTGGAGACGCGATCGACGCCCTCCATCAGCGCGGAAGGATCGATCCGCAGCATCTTGTCGTTGCCGGTCGGGATGACGCGCGAATAATCCGGGAAGGTGCCGTCGATCAGCTTTGAGGTGAGGACCGCCTGCCCCAGATCGAAGCGGATCTTGGTGGCGGACAGCGAGACGCCGACCGAGCCATCCACCTCGTCCAGCAGCTTCCGCAGCTCCGCCACGCATTTGCGGGGCACGATCACGTCGGGCATCCCCTCCGCGCCGTCCGGCCGGGGAATGGTGACGCGCGCGAGGCGATGGCCGTCGGTGGCGGCGGCCTTCAGCACCGGCTGGCCGTTCTCATTGTCCGAAACGTGCAGGAAGATGCCGTTCAGATAGTAACGCGTCTCCTCGGTGGAGATGGCGAATCGCGTCTTGTCGATGATCTGCTTCAGCGTCTCCGCCGGCATCTCGAACCGGGTCGGCAGCTCGCCTTCGGCGATCACCGGGAAATCGTCCCGCGGCAGCGTGCCGAGCGAGAAGCGCGCGCGGCCCGCCACGATCGTCATCCGCCCGTCCGCGGCGGAGAGCGAGACCTGCGCGCCCTCCGGCAGCTTGCGGGCGATGTCGAACAGGGTGTGCGCCGAAACGGTGGTCGCGCCCGGCTGGTCCACGGCGGCCGCCACGCTTTCGTTGATCTGGAGATCGAGGTCGGTGGCCATCAGCCGCAGCGCGCCCTCCGCCGTCGCCTCGATCAGCACGTTGGAGAGAATCGGGATGGTGTTCCTGCGCTCCACCACGGATTGCACATGGCTCAGCCCCTTGAGGAGCGTCGCGCGTTCGATCGTCGCCTTCATTCTAATCGTCCCCCACCCCGCTGGCAGAGGCCAGGGGTCAGTTAAGATCACCCTAGCCAATGAAAAAGGGCCGGAGCACGCGCCCCGGCCCTCTTTTCGGTGGATTGCTCCCCCGCGCCTAGAAGCGCATGCCGACGCCGGCCATGATCTGGTGGCGATCGACGTTCGTGTCATACACGCCGTCGTCGGTGCGGCCGTAGTGCGAGTAGCGATACTCGCCCTTGATATAGGCCGTCGGCGTAACGCTGTATTCCACGCCCGCGCCCAGACGATAGCCGTCGAGGTTGCGCGCGTCGTAATAGACGTTCGAGGTGCCGTCATAATAACGCGCGTTGAAGCGGGCGTTGGTGTAGCCGGCCTTGGCGTAGATCATCGTCTGCGGCGACACGACATAGCCCAGGCGACCGCCGACATAGATGTCGCGGCCCGCCTTCAGGCGGAAGCTGTCGTTGGCGTTGACGAGGTCATAGGCGCGCGCCTTGGTGGTCGAGCCGTCGATCTCACCCTCGATGCCGAGCACGGCGTTGCCGCCGATGCGCGCGTCATAGCCGACCGCGCCGCCATAGGTGAAGCCGTCGCGGCCGTCCGCCTGACCGCCTTCATTGCCGTTCACATGATCCCAGCCGGCGAGAACCTCGACGCGCGGACCAGAGAAGGGGGCTTCCGTCTGCGCCATCGCCGGGGCGGCGATCGCGGCCCCGACAGTGGCGGCCGCAGCAGCGAAAACGAGCTTACGCATAACAAAACTCCATTCGATAACCGTCCCCGGAAAACTGGGGGCGCGGCGGCTATCTGGCGCTTTTCGCGGGCTTTTGCATGAACCTCAGATAAACACGAAAAAGCGTTGTTTTTGTGCCACAGGGGCTTGAAAGCAGGGCGAATGCTCCCAAGGGCGCAACCGTCTTCCGCGCAAATGCGGCGTTGCGCGAAGGCCACGGGACGGTCCAAAGACGCGTGCATGGAAAACCCCTTCGCGCGGCGTTCGGGCCGCGATTTCATCGCCCGGCACGGCGAGACCGTGTTCAACGCCGCCCGCCGCCTGCAAGGCGACGCGCCACACACGCCCCTCACCCGCGCCGGCTTCGCACAGGCCGACGAGATGGGCCGCGCGTTGCGCGAAACCCTCGGGCCGAAACCGGCCCTGACCCTCTGGGCGTCGAACACCGGCCGCGCGCTGCAGACGCTGGCCGTCATCGCCGAGCATCTCGAGCTGGACTGGCATGACGCGCGCGTCGACCCGCGCCTCACCGAGATCGGCATGGGAAGCTGGGGCGGGCGCTATTACGCCGACGTGATCGGGGAAGCCGGGCCGGTGATCGACGCCGAGGGCCTGCTCCGCCCCGCCCCCGACGGCGAGGATTATCCGGCGATCGCCGCGCGCGTTTCCGGCTGGCTGGCCGATACCGCCGACGATCCGGGCGACCGGCTGGTCATCATGCACGGCATCTCAAGCCGCGTGCTGCGCGGGGTGATGACGGGGGCGGCGCCCGGCGCCTGCGGCGCGCCCGTGCTGCGCGGCCATCCGCAGGGCACCGTCACCATGATCGAGCGCGGCCGCGAATCGGTCGTCCACCTCGGCACGGGCTACGCCCCCGCGTGATCGGCGCCGCGCTCCTGCTGCTCGCCGCCGCGGCCGGGGAGGGGCGCGTCCCGCTCGGCGTGTGGCAGGGCTGGGCGGCGTTCCGCGATGCCGCGCCGTCGCGCTGCTTCGCGATCGCCGCCCCGCTGCGCGCGGGCGCGGCATCCCGCTGGCGGCCGTTCGCGAGCGTGCTGAGCCGCTTCGGCGCGGACCGGCGCGGCGCGGTGTTCGTCCGGCTGAGCACCAATATCCGCGCCGGCGCGCCGGTGACGCTGGCGATCGGCGAGCGGCGCTTCACCCTTTCCGCGCGCGATTCCGCCGCCTGGTCCCCCGATGCGGCGACGGACCATGCGATCGTCGCGGCGATGCGCGGAAGCCGCAGCATGAGCGTCTCCACCGTCGCGGCGAGCGGACGGCCCTTCGCCGACACCTATGCCCTTCCCGGCGCGGCGAGCGCGATCGACGCGGCCGCCCTGGGATGCGCC
>JAYRJH010000142.1:0-7470 GCA_041906415.1 Sphingomonas sp.
GATTCTAGAGGTTTCGGGCGATTAACCCAAGACCGTTTCGTCATGTCGCTGACTCGCTCCGTCGCATTGCTCTTGCCACGCCTTGCGGCAAATCGGCGCGGCGGCTTCGAGGCATGAAAAAAGGGCCGCCCGGCATCCCGGGCGACCCTTCTTTTCGTAACCGCGATCGCCTTGCGGCGATCGATCGGCTGGCGATCAGTTGGCGTTGCCGGCCGTCATCGCGTCCGCCGGGGCGGCGTCGTTGGCCAGCGCGCCCGCGTTGGTGGCGCTGTCCACCGCCGTCATGTTGTCGGTGGCGGTGTCCATGCCCTCGGTGGCGTTCATGTCGGTGATGGTGGTGTTCTCGGTCGTCGTCTCGGTCTTCGAGCCGCAAGCGGAGACGGCCAGAGCGGCCGCCGCAATGGTCGCACCGGTCAGGATCTTGGAAATAGCACGCATTGAAAGCTCCCTAGACTGTGGATTTGGACGGCAGAGGCCATAATCCCCAAATCGGGGTGGACATTAGTCGCAACGGCCCGCGCCCTCAAGCCTCGTTTTCAGGCAGGCGAGCGGAGTGTGTCCAGAAATGCCTCTCGCGTCAACGCCAGAGCGGCGTCGAAGGTTGCCATGTCGTGCGGCGCGCCCAGCGCTTTTGCGCTGGTGACGGGATATTCCGCGATGCCGCACGGCACGATCCCGCCGAAATGCGCGAGATCGGGGGCGAGGTTCACCGAAAAGCCGTGGAACGTCACCCAGCGCCGCACGCGCACGCCGATCGCGCCGATCTTCGCCTCGCGTCCGTCGCGGTCGATCGTCCAGATGCCGATGCGGCCCGGCGCGCGGAAGCCCTCGATCCCCAGATGCCCGAGCGCAGCGATCACCCAGCCTTCCAGCGAATGGACGAAATGGCGCACGTCGCGCCCGCGCCGCGAAAGGTCCAGCATCAGATAGCCGACGCGTTGCCCCGGCCCGTGATAGGTATATCGCCCCCCGCGCCCGGCGGAGACCACCGGGAAGCGCGGTTCGATCAGCTCGGCGGGATCGGCGCTGGTGCCGGCGGTGTAGACCGGGGGGTGCTCGACCAGCCAGATCAGTTCCTCCGCCTCATGCGCGGCGATCGCTGCTGCGCGCGCTTCCATCTCCGCCAGCGATGCGGCATAGTCCGTAAGGCCCGGCGACACGCGCCATTCGATAGCGGCTGGATCCGTCACGCGCGTCAGATGCGTCCGACAGCGCGGATTGGCAAGCGGGTGTGCAATACGCTACGTCTGAAGCCTGCACGCGGGAGTTCTTATGATACGGATCGGCACGGTATGGGAACGGACGACCGAGGTGATCGCCGGCCGCGCCTCGTTGCTGGCGTGGCTCGCGGGGCTGTTCCTGTTCGCGCCCAGCGTGCTGCAGACGATCATGCGGCTGCTGTCGATCGGCAATCCTTCCGCCAGCATGAGGTTGCTCGCCGCCATCGTGGGGCTGGCCGTGGTGGTCTTCGCGCTATGGGGCACGCTGGCGATGATCGCGATGGCGAGCGATCCCTCGGTCGACCGGCGCGAGGCGATCGCGCAGGCCCGCGGCCGCCTGCCCGCCGCGCTGGGCGTGATGCTGGTGATACTGGCGGTGACGTTCGTCGTGGTGGTGCTGCCGCTTTCCTTCATGGTGGCCGGCAGCGTCGACATGGCCCGGCTGGAGCAGGGCGCGCCCACGCTGGATGCGGCCAC
Organism: Sphingomonas sp.; assembly: GCA_041906415.1. GTDB lineage: Bacteria > Pseudomonadota > Alphaproteobacteria > Sphingomonadales > Sphingomonadaceae > Sphingomonas. The sequence goes on from JAYRJH010000142.1 coordinate 1,698, forward strand.
CGCCGCCAAGGCCGGCTGGCTGCTGATCGTGATGAGCCTCGTCGCCCTGCTGGCGGGCGCGCGGCTGCTGCCCCTGTTCGCCGTGGTGCTGCTCGAGCGGCGCGGCCTGGGCGCCTTCGCGCGCAGCTTCGCGCTCACGCGGGGAAGCACGATCAAGCTGATCGGGCTGATGCTGCTCTATGCCGTGGTGGCGCTGGTGCTGATCTGGGCAACCACCTTCGTGCTCGGGGTGACGGGCCGCGTCCTGTTCGGCCAGACGGGGCAGGTGTGGACTATGCTGCTGGTGTCGATCGCCACGGGCATCCTCACCGCCGGGCTGAGCGTGCTGCAGTCGGTGTTCAGCGCGCAATTCTATATCGCGGCGCGCGCGCATTTCGATCGTCGCGACGACGCATGATGCTCACCCTTGGCCGCGTCCTCGCGGACGTGTGGGCGATCCTGCGCCGCGAGGGCGATCTGGTGCTGCGCGTCGCCGGGCCGTTCATCTTCCTGCCGGCGTTCGCTGTGCAATTGCTGGCCGCGCCACCACCGGCCCTGCCCGCCTCGCCGAGGGATCAGGCGGCGATGCAGGCGTGGGTGACGCAGCTTTCCGACTGGGGGCAGGCCAATGCGGGCTGGTATCTGCTCGCCGACCTGATCGGCATCTACGGCATAGCGGTGCTGGCGATCCTGCTGATCCACCCGGCGCGGCCGGACGTGCGGACGGCGCTGGCCGCCGCCGCACGGCACTTCGGGCGGTTCGTGCTGGCGGACATAATGGTCGCCGTGCCGGTGGGGCTGGGGCTGTGGCTGTTCGTGCTGCCGGGCCTCTACATGCAGGCGCGGCTGGTGCTGACGCTGCCGGTGCTGGTGGCCGATGCGCCGATCGGCGCGGGGCGGGCGTTCGCGCGGAGCTGGATGCTGACGCGGCGCCAGTGGTGGGGTGTGCTGGCGGCGATCGTCACCCTGTTCCTGGCGCAATATATGCTGCTCGCGCCGCTGATCGGGGCGGATGACGCGCTGCGGTCGGCCGGGCATCGCAATCCGCTGGTGATGGCGCTGGTCGACGGCGCGATGGCGGCGGCCTCGACCGCTTATCATCTCGGCATCCTCGCGATCGGGATCGCGGTCTATCGCAGGCTGGCGAGCAAAGGGATCTGAGGCGCCGCGTCCGCCGGCAGCAGGCCGGGCACGCGCGGATCGGGGAACGTCTCGATCGTCCGACTGACCGGGACGAAGCCCTGCGCGCGATAGAAACCCAGCGCCGACGGATGATCGAGCGTGCAGGTGTTGACCGTGACGCGCGCCACCTCCGGCCGCCACGCCCGCGTCAGCGTCTCCGCCATCATCCAGCGGCCGTGGCCCTTGCCGGCCAGTTCGGGAACCAGCCCGAAATAGCATAATTCGCACAGGCCCGCCCGGCGGTGATCCAACTCGACCATCCCGATCTCGATGCCCGCGCGATCGACCGCCGCGAACACCGAAACGCCGGGGGCATGGACGATCCGGGCCAGCGTCGCATCGTCCATCGCCAGCCGGGAATACCATAGCCATGGGCCGCCGACCCTGCGGAACAGCGCGCGATATCCGGCGAGGTCCGGCGCCGCCCAATGCACGAGCCGGAAGGGAGAGGAAGGCGAGGGGCGCAAGGGCGGCCGCCGCGTCATCTCCAGCGTGGTGACGATCGTGGCGAGCTGGTCGCCCGGAACCGGGGTCAGGCCCATCCTAGCTCCATGTCACGGTCGGCGGCAGGCTCATCAGGATCGCATCGATGTTCCCGCCGGTCTTCAGGCCGAACAAGGTGCCGCGATCATAGACCAGGTTGAATTCCGCATAGCGCCCGCGCCATTCGCGCATCGCCGCCAACTCCGCATCGGTGAACGGCAGGCCCATCCGCCGCCGCACGATGCGCGGGAATATGTCCAGAAAGGCGCGGCCCACATCCTGCGTGAAGGCGAAACCGGCGTCGAAATCGCCCTCCAGATGATCGTAGAAGATGCCCCCCACCCCGCGATGCACCTTGCGATGGGGTATGTAGAAATAATCGTCGGCCCATTGGCGGAAGCGCGGATAATGGCCCGCATCATGCGCGTCGCACGCGGCCTTCATCGCGGCGTGGAAATCCTCCGTGTCCTCCGCGATCGGCAGCGGCGGGTTGAGGTCCGCCCCGCCGCCGAACCAGCGCTTCGTCGTGACGAGGAAGCGCGTGTTCATATGGACGGCGGGCACATGCGGGTTCGCCATATGCGCGACGAGGCTGATGCCGGTGGCGAAGAAGCGCGGATCGTCGCCGGCGCCATGGATCGTCTTGCCGAACTCGCCCTCGAACGCGCCGCCGACGGTGGAGACGTTCACGCCCACCTTCTCGAACACGCGGCCCTTCATCACCCCGCGCACCCCGCCGCCGCCGGGCGCGCCGGTGGGGTCGGCGCGATCCCATGCGAGATAATCGAACCGCGCGTCCGAACCCGCCTCCCGCTCGATCGCCTCGAACTCGGCGCAGATCAGGTCGCGCAATTGCTCGAACCAGGCGCGGGCTGCGGATTGCTGTTCGTCAAGCGGCTGCATGGGGTGCGGGTTAGGGGCGCGGACAAGGGGTGGCAACAGTCTTGCGCGATCGGGTGAACGGTGCCAGCCTTTGGTCCGCGATGCTCGCCCTGTTCCTCCTGCTCGAAGGGAGCGCCGATAGCGCGATGTCGCATTATCGCGCCCTGACCGCTGCGGAGAAGCATTGCATCGCCGATGCCTCCCGGACCGATGTCACCGTTTGCGGGCTGCGCGGCGCGGATCGGTTCCGCGTGCCGTTCGCGACGCGCGATCAGGATGCGCGCGCCGTCCCCAACGTGCCGCAGGAACGCGAGGCGCTGGTCGCGCGCCGCGCGCCGGTGCAGGAGCTCAGCCCCTTCCTGGTCGGCGGCGGGATGATGGGCGTCCATTTTTCCACGCGCGGCGGCCTGAGCGGGGAGAAGGCGCGGCCGCTCGCGAACTGAGGCGCGGCCGCATTTCCTCCGCCCTTCTCATCTGTTACGCCCTCCAGCATTCAACGGATCGCCACATGAGGGGGAGTGGATGGCAAGCCTGTTTCGCCGCAAGATCATCACCGAGCAGCCGCCGGAGCGCGCGCTGGCCCGCACGCTTTCATGGCCGCATCTGGTGGCGCTGGGGGTGGGCGCGATCGTCGGCACGGGAATCCTCACGCTGATCGGCGTCGGTGCGGATCGCGCGGGACCCGCGGTGATCCTCTCCTTCGTCATCGCCGGCGCGATCTGCGCCTGTGCCGCGCTCGCCTATGCCGAGATGGCGACGATGATCCCCGCCTCGGGCAGCGCCTATACCTACAGCTATGCCGTGCTGGGCGAGATCATCGCATGGGTGATCGGCTGGTCGCTGATCCTCGAATATTCGCTGGTCGTCTCCACCGTCGCGGTCGGCTGGTCCGGTTACGCGACGCCGCTGCTGACGCCCTACGGCTTCCCGGTGGAGCTCACCAACGGGCCGGCGCTGGGCGGGATCATCAACCTGCCGGCGGTGTTCATCATCGCGCTGGTGGCGGGGATGCTGATGTTCGGCACGCGCGAGAGCGCGACGCTCAACGCCATCCTCGTGGTGGTGAAGATGATCGCGCTGGCGGTGTTCGTCGCCATCGCGCTGCCGCATTTCAACGCCGCCAACCTGGAGCCGTTCATGCCGTTCGGCTTCGCCAAGCACGCCAGCCCGGACGGGGTTGAGCGCGGCGTGATGGCGGCGGCGGCGATCATCTTCTTCGCCTTCTACGGCTTCGACGCCATCTCCACGGCGGCGGAGGAGACGCGCAATCCGGGGCGCGACCTCGCGATCGGCATCGTCGGATCGATGCTGGCGTGCATCGCGATCTACATGCTGGTGGCGGTGGCGGCGGTCGGCGCCTTGTCCTTCACCCGCTTTGCCGACAGCCCGGAGCCGCTGGCGCTGATCCTGCGCGAGATCGGGCGGAACGGCTTCGCGACCTTCCTCGCCGTGAGCGCGGTGGTGGCGTTGCCGACGGTGCTGCTCGGCTTCCTGTTCGGGCAGAGCCGCATCTTCTTCGTGATGGCGCGCGACGGGCTGCTGCCCGAGGCTTTGGCGAAGGTGTCGCGACGCGGCGCGCCGGTGCGCATCACCGCGCTGACGGCGGTGCTGGTGGCGATCATCGCCGGGCTGATGCCGCTCGACGCCATCGCGGCGCTCGCCAATGCGGGGACGCTGGCGGCGTTCGTCGCGGTCTGCGTGTCGATGATGGTGATGCGCGTCCGCGCGCCGGATGCCACGCGCACCTTCCGCACGCCTTTGTGGCCGGTGGTGGGCACGATCGGCGTGCTCGGCTGCATCTATCTGTTCTTCAGCCTGCCGCACCGGACGCAGGAATATTTCCTGATGTGGAACGCGCTGGGGCTGGTGCTCTATTTCGTTTACGGCCGCGCCCGCGCCAACGCGGGGGAGGCGTGAGCGACGCATAAGTCCTCTCCTTCGGGAGAAGGCCGGAAACAAAAAGGGCGGCCCGTCGCGAGACGGACCGCCCTTTTCGCGTCAGACAAGCCGATCAGGCGGCGAGCTTGCGCAGCACATATTGCAGGATGCCGCCGTTCAGGAAGTATTCCAGCTCGTTCACCGTATCGATGCGGCAGCGCGTCAGGAACGTCTCGCTGCTGCCGTCGGCGCGGGTGAGCGTCACTTCCACGTCCTGACGCGGGCGCAGGCCGGCGACATCGTGGATCGTGAACGTCTCGGAGCCGTCGAGCTTCAGCGTCTTGCGGTCCACGCCCTCCGCGAACTGGAGCGGCAGCACGCCCATGCCGACGAGGTTGGAGCGGTGGATGCGCTCGAAGCTCTCCGCGATCACCGCGCGCACGCCGAGCAGGTTGGTGCCCTTCGCCGCCCAGTCGCGCGAGGAGCCGGTGCCATATTCCTTGCCCGCGACGATGACGAGCGGGGTGCCGTCCGCCTTGTAGCGCATCGCCGCGTCGTAGATCGGCATCACCTCGCCGCCGTATTTCGACATGCCGCCCTCGACGCCCGGCACCATCTCGTTCCTGATGCGGATGTTGGCGAAGGTGCCGCGCATCATCACTTCATGGTTGCCGCGACGCGCGCCGTAGCTGTTGAAGTCCGCCTTGGAGACCTGATGCTCCTGAAGGTAGATGCCCGCCGGGCTGTCCGCCTTGATCGAGCCGGCCGGCGAGATGTGGTCGGTGGTGATCGAATCGCCCAGGATCGCCAGCGGCTTCGCCTCGACGATGTCGGTGACGGCCTTGGGCGTCATCTCCATGCCCTCGAAATAGGGCGGGTTGGCGACATAGGTGGAGCCGGCGCGCCAGCCGTAGGTGTCGCTGCCCTCGACCTGGATCTCGCGCCACTTGGCGTCGCCGGCATAGACGTTGCCGTAGCGCGCGCGGAACATCGCGTCGTCGATGTTCGCGGTCATCAGCGCGTTCACCTCGTCGTTGGTCGGCCAGATGTCCTTGAGATAGACGTCCGAACCGTCATTGCCCTTGCCGATCGGGGTGGCCACCATGTCCTCGGTGACGGTGCCCTTCAGCGCATAGGCGACGACCAGCGGCGGCGAGGCGAGGAAATTCGCCCGCACGTCCGGGCTGACGCGGCCCTCGAAATTGCGGTTGCCGGAGAGCACGCTCGCCGCGACGAGGTCGTTGCCGTTGATCGCAGCCGAGATCGGCGCGGCCAGCGGGCCGGAATTGCCGATGCAGGTGGTGCAGCCATAGCCGACGAGGTTGAAGCCGATCGCGTCGAGGTCTTCCGACAGGCCCGACTTGTCGAG
>JAYRJH010000143.1:0-7413 GCA_041906415.1 Sphingomonas sp.
AGCGTGATTATCGCCGTCAATGACGCTACGCGAATCAAGGCCGGAGGCGGCCTGTTCGGCGGCAATCGCGGCAAGCTCAATGCGGATTCACTGCTCAACGGCTTGCCGGTTACCGTCAAGACTTTGCAATCGGGCGATGGGAACTCGGGCAGAGGCCTTGTCGCAAGTCAGATCAGCTTCCGGAATAACGATCTGAAGACCGCATCTATGATCCGCAACGCGACTGCCCAGGGCTTCGAGGAGCAGACCGCGGCAACGGAAGCGCTGCGCGGTCGTTTGGGCGACATCGACAAATATAATATCAAGAGCACCACCAATGTCCATTTCGATACCGGCAGGACGGAATTGTCCGCTGAGGACAAGGCCCAGCTCTGCACCACGGCGGCTACGGCCGAGGGGACGGAGAACGCCCTGATTCTGGTGGTCGGCTATACCGATTCCACCGGAAGCGACGAATTCAATCAGCAGCTTAGCGAAAAGCGAGCCAATCGCGTCATCAACTATCTCCAGCAGGCGTGCGGCTGGAAGCCCTATCGTATGCTCACGCCGACCGGGATGGCCAAGGCGGACCCGTTCACGACCAACGACACTCCCGAAGGCAAGGCGCAGAACCGCCGCGTTGCGGTGAATATCCTGGTCAGCAAAAGCGTGGACGGCATGTGAAACGCCCGGGGCGGAAGCGGCCGGCCCGCTTCCGCCCGCGCTTCCCCGTGCCGCCGCCCCAGGATCGTTCGCCGCTTCTCCCTACTGGCGAAGCTCCGCCCGGAAGGCATCGATGTTGGTCGGCCGGCCGAGGAAATTCTCGATCAGCGTATTGGCATCGGCCGAGCCGCCCGGCTCCAGCACGGCTTTTCGATAAGCGAGCGCGACTTGCGGATTGCGGATGCCTTCGGCCTTGAACCGCCCGAACAGATCGAGCGCGATCGCCTTTGACCAGACATAGGTGTAATAGATCGCGGAATAGCCGTTGAGATGGCCGAACGCGGCATATTCGTGCGCGTCCGGCGGCGTGGCGATCGCCGCGTAGCGATCATTGCTCGCGCGCCATAACTCATCGGGATCGAAACCGGGCGCCCGCTCATGAAAGGCAAGCGAAGCGGCGGAGAAGCCGGCTTGCCTCCGCCAACTGCTCGCGTCGCCGAAATGGCGGGCGGCGTTCATCTTCCGCACCAGTTCCGCCGGTATCGGCTCCCCCTTCGCATTGGTCGCGAAGCGGCTGAGCGTGTCGTAATCCCAGGTCCATTCTTCCAGAAGCTGCGAGGGCGCCTCCACGAAATCCCATTGCAGCGCATCCATCGATTGCGCGGCGAAGCGCTGGTGGCCGGAATAGAGGAAATGAATGAGATGGCCGAATTCGTGAAGGAAGGTGTTGACGTCGCCATGCTCCATCGGGCCGTCCGCCGGAAAATTGCAGAGCAGACCGCCGATCGGCAACTGCCTTCCATCCAGCCCGCGCCGCACCATCACCGTTTCGGCATGGCTGAACTTGCCTTCGCGCGGGTGCATGTCGAGGAAGAAGCGCCCGATCAGCTTGCCATGATCGAAGATTTCATAGCCCTCGACATCGGACGCCCAGAAATCCGCCTTCCATGGCCTGATATCGGCGCCGAACAGATCGTGGATCAGCGCGAAAATGCCGTCACGCGCCTTTGCGTAGGTGAAATATTGCCGTACCACCGTGGCATCCACGTCATAGGTCCTGGTGCGGACGATATTGGCGAGATAATTGTTGTTCCACGCCTCCACGGTCGTGCTGGCGGGCGCGAAAGTCTTCTGGACAGCCAGCAATTGCGCCTGGTCGCGCGTGGATGAAGGCAAGGCGGCGGCATAGACTTCATCGAGGAAGGCGGCGGCATGCTGTGGCGTCCCGATCATCTTGTCGGCGGTGATGAGCGTCGCATAATCGGGATAGCCAAGCAGCCGCGCCAGCTCATGGCGCTTGGTGAGCAGGGTCTTGAGCGGCGCCTCGTTCACCGGCCATGCGCGGTTCGCGAAGGCCATATACATCTTCTTGCGCACCGCCTCCCTGCTCGCGAATTTGAGCAGCGGGAACACGTCCGGATAAGCGGTGCTGATATGGATCAGGCCGTCCGGGCCCGGTTTGTGCGCGTCGATATAATCCTGCGGAAGGCCCGCCAGATCATCCGCGGAGGCAAGGGTGATCCCGCTCTTGTCCTCCGCGATATTGCGCTCGAACAGGATGCCTGCGTCGGTGATCTCCTTTTGCAGCGCCACGACCTTCTCCCGCGTCGCGGAATCGCGATCGACGCCGGCGAGGCGATATCCCTTCAATGTCTTGGCGAGGATATAGGTATCGGGCGCGTCCAGCCCGGCGACGGGAATCGTCGCCAGCCGGTCATAGATCGGGCGCGAGAGCGAAATCGCGGTCGACGCGCCCGCCATGCGGCTGTCGCAATGATCCGCTGCCTCGCGCACCGCCTTGACCGGATTGGTCGAGGAAACCACGACCATTTCGTTGTCGATCGACGACAGCAGATTGGTGATCGCATCATAATCACGGAAATCCGCGTCTATCGTCGACGGGCCGGCGCGCTTTTCGAGCTTAGTCCGAAGGGAGCCCGCAAGAGCCAAAGCGGCTTCGCAGCGCTGGTCGAGCGCATCGGGCGAAGCCGGCGTGAGCGTCGTCGTCGCAAGGAATGTATCCACCTGCTGCTGCGCGGTAGAAGTAGCTGCCTGCGCCGCGCTCGACAGCAGAGCGCCGATCAAGCCCAATCCGATCGTGATCCCCATTCAATCCGCCCCCCGTTTTCATCGTGTAGCCACGCAATGCCATTCGCCGCTCGTCACGCGCAATGGGGATTGTCGTCCTTCGTCATCTCGTCGTCAGGCGAAGGGACGAAAGGCGCCGGACCGAACATATGCTGCGCAGCATATCAAGCGCCCATCCGGCCGGTGCCAGCTATCGACCCGCGATACGCGCCCTGCTCCACGATATGGCCGGCACGCGGACCTCTTTTATTCGTCCTTGCAATTGAAGTGCTTGGCGCCGCCGTTCCAGAGCAGGATCGTCGATAGCAGATAAACCACCAGCCAGCCGATGTTGAAGGCCGCGCCACCAAGCCACGTCCTGACCGGCTCGGGCATGACGAGGGGCACGGCAGTGCCCACCAGCACCAGCGACACCGGATTGGCGATGAGCGCGAACCAGCGCGGCCACGCTGTCCGACCAGTCAGGATCAGGACGCCAAGCCCGATCAGCGCCAGTCCCAGCGTCACGATCGGCAGCAGCCATGCGATCAGCAGCACGTCATGGAAGCTGGCGGCCAGATCGAGAAGCGCGGGATGGGCCGCGGGCGGCGTCGCGAGCAACGTCTTGTAGGCCATGCCCAGATAATAGAAGGCGGCATGGCCCAGCGGCGACCAGGCATTGCCGCAGATAAGCAGGACGAAGACGAACCACGCCCATCCGCGCCCCGCAGGAAGCAGGCCGCGAAACAGATGCCAGCTTCCCGCGAGATAGAAGACGATCCCGACATCGGCGACAAGAGCGCCGGCCGCGAGCCGGGCTTGCGAGGACGAGACTGTCGCCGCGGCGAGATCCGGCTCGATCCGGTGCGCATAGGTCTGGAAGAGCAGCGGGTAATCCGCCCCGCTCGCATTCCCGCCGACGATGAGCGCATCGCCGATCGTCCACAGGATCGCGCCCGCGATGCCCGCGATGCCAGCCAGCCGCAGCCAGCGCAGGGAGGTTTCTTCCGTCATTCCCTATCTCCCATCACCCCGCCCTTGCCAGGCGACGAGCATCAGCATGACGCAGGCGCCGAGGCACAGCCAGGACAGCACGTCATACCAGCCGTCGCCGACCAGCGCGGACACAAGGCCGGTGATGCTCACGACCGCGATCAGCAGCGGCCAGCGGAAGATGCGCCAATTGCCGCGCGCGGCGGTCTTTCGCCCGTTCATTCGGCTGCCTCCGGCGTGCCGCCGCTGTTCAGCTCCATGATCCGCTTCTCGATCGGCACGCGGCGGCGGCCGAGCCAGAGATAGAGGCCCGTCCCGAGCACGACGATCGCGGCGATGTCGAGCAGCGCCCAGATGATCTTGAGCGGCAGGCCGCCATAATCGCCGAAATGGAGCGGCTGCGAGAGGAACAGCGCCTTCATGCCGTTTCCCAACGGCAATCGAAAGGGAGCGATCCGGACAGCGGGGACATTGCGGTGGATGGGGCAGGCATTTTGCGTGTCCGTTCTGCGCTTGACCCTGAACTCGGCTTGAAGGTTACACTATCATTGAAGAAATGATCCGAAAGGTCGTCCATGAACAATCCGAACGATGGTATTCCGGCAACCGGGCTCCGCCTCCAGTCCCTTCTCACGGCTTCGGGGGAACTGGAACTGAGCCTCGATATGGCCCCGGTCGATGCACCCGGTGCGGTGGAAGTCACAATCCGGGTCGAGGCCGCGCCGGTCAATCCATCCGACCTGGGGCTGCTTCTGGGCGGGGCGGACGTATCGACCGCCAGGACGACCGGCGAGGGCGCCGCGCGCCGCACGGTCATATCCGTTCCCGAAGCCGCCCGCCGCGCCATGGCAGGCCGGACGGGCGCGCCGATGGCCGTCGGCAATGAAGGCGCCGGCGTCGTGGTCGCGGCCGGGGAAGGCGCGACGGAACTGATCGGGCGGACGGTGGCGGTGGCTCCCGGCGGGATGTATGGCCAATATCGCAACGTCCCGGCCGCCGAGTGCCTGGTGCTGCCGGACGGCGTTTCGCCGGCGGAAGGCGCATCCTGCTTCGTCAACCCGCTCACCGCGCTCTGCATGATCGAGAACATGCGGATGGAGGGCCATGGCGCGCTCGTCCACACCGCCGCCGCGTCGAACCTCGGGCAGATGCTCGTCAAGCTCTGCCTGAAGGACGGCGTGCCGCTGGTGAATATCGTGCGCAATCGCGCGCAGGCGGAATTGCTGGAGGGGCTGGGCGCCCGACATGTGTGCGATTCCTCGACGCCGGATTTCCTCGCGGCCCTTACAGAGGCGGTTGCGGAGACCGGCGCCACCCTTGCGTTCGACGCGATCGGCGGCGGCCATATGGCGGACACGATCCTGACCGCCATGGAGAGCGCGGCCCTGCGGCGGATGACGCGCTACAACCGTTATGGCTCCACGGTGCACAAGCAGGTCTATCTCTACGGCGGCCTCGACACCGGCCCGACCGGGCTGACGCGCGGCTATGGCGTGGCATGGGGAATCGGCGGCTGGCTGTTGCCGGTGTTCATGCAAAGGGTGGAGCCGAAGCGCGCCCTCGAAATGCGGTCGCGCGTCGCTTCGGAGATCACGACGACCTTCGCCAGCCATTACACGCAATCGGTGACGCTGCCGGACCTCCTGCGCCCCGAAGTGCTCCAGGCGATCGTGCGAAAGGCGACCGGCGAGAAATACCTGCTCACGCCAGCCACACTGTAGCTTCCCGTCGACGGCCTGCACGGTCGGGAGCGCGAAGGTTGTTCCCTTGATGTTCTCCGCGTGCTAGATGGTGGCCGATGAGGTTCCTTTTCGACGCCACCGACCATCCGGCGCGAGCGGCCTGATGGGACGACGCGCCGGCAGCGCCGATCTTCCCCTCCACGGCGGGCGCGTGCCGGCGTGGCTGGGCCAGCGCATGACGCGGCTGGGCGCGGTGATCGTCGAGGCGATCGTCCTGGAATATGGCCGCGACGAACTGCTGCGGCGCCTCGCTCACCCCTTCTGGTTCCAGTCGTTCGGGGCGGTGATGGGCATGGACTGGCATTCGTCCGGCATCACGACGAGCGTGATCGGGGCGCTCAAGCGCGGGCTGACGCCGCTGTCGGGCGAGCTGGGCATCCACGTCTGCGGCGGCAGGGGAAGGCATAGCCGCGCGACGCCGCAGGAGCTGGCCGCGGTCGGCGATCGCACCGGCATCGACGGCGCGGCGCTCGGAAGGGCCAGCCGGCTGGTCGCCAAGGTCGACAATGCCGCCGTGCAGGACGGGTTCGATCTCTACATCCACGGCTTCATCGTCACAGACGAGGGGCATTGGGTGGTCGTCCAGCAGGGCATGAACGGGGATCGCCGACAGGCGCGCCGCTATCATTGGCTGTCGGAGGGGCTGGAGAGCTTCGTCGATACGCCGCACGCCGCGATCGAGGGCCGCCGGCAGGGCCGGATCGTCAACCTGGCCGATCGGCGGGCCGCTGCGTCGCGCGCGCGCCAGATCGAGCTGCTCGCCGATGCCGGCCCGGCGGGAATCGCGCGCGAGCTTGCCCGGCTCGAAGACAAGGCGCCCCTCGCTCCCGCGGCGGAGCCGCTCCTGCCGCATCTGGTCATGCCCGATCATCACGACGTGCGCGCGGAGAATATCGTCGACCGGCGGCTGCATGCCGCTTTCGCCGCCGCCGCCGATCGCGGCCCGGAGGATTTCGCGGAGCTGCTGCTGGTGCCCGGCGTCGGCGCGCGCACCGTCCGCGCGCTGGCGCTGGTGGCAGAGGTCGTGCACGGCGCTCCCTGTCGCTTCAGCGATCCGGCGCGCTTCTCGCTCGCCCATGGCGGGAAGGACCGGCACCCCTATCCGGTGCCGACGAAGGTCTATGACCATACGATCGCGGTGATGAAGTCGGCCGTGATGAAGGCGAAGCTGGGGCGCGAGGAGGAACTGGCAGCGATCCGGCGGCTCGATGCGCAGACACGGCGGCTGGAGGCGACCGCAGCCGGTCCATCGGTGGAGGCGATCATCGCGGAGGAACTCACCCGCTCGCACGATTACGGCGGCCGCAGCGTGTTCGGCCGGGAGCCACCGGCCGACGCCGCGCCCGGGGTGCGGCCGGGCTGATGGCGGTCGAAAGGATCGGCCTGCCGCTCGCGCGCCGCATCGCGCTCGCCGCGCAGGGCTTCGGTGCGAAGCGTCCCGCGACGCCCGCTCAGGCGCATCTCCGCCGCACGGTGGAGCGGCTCAACCTGCACCAGATCGACAGCGTCAACGTGCTGGCGCGCGCGCATTACCTTCCCGCCTTCTCGCGGCTGGGCTGTTACGACCGGGCGGATCTCGACCGGCTCGCATGGGGGCCGAAGCGCCAGCGCGGGCTGTTCGAATATTGGGCGCACGAGGCGTCGCTGCTGCCGTTCGATCTTCATCCGCTGCTGCGCTGGCGCATGGCGCGGGCCGATCGCGGCGAAACCGGCTGGGGCCGGATGCGCCTCTATGCCACCGAGCGCCGTGGCGAGGCGATGGCGCTGCTCGACCGCATCCGGGTCGAAGGACCGCTCGCCGCTTCGGATTTCGAGAGCCACAAGGGGCAGTCAGGCTGGTGGGAGTGGAGCGATACCAAGCGGGCGCTCGAATGGCTGTTCTGGGCTGGCCATATCACCACTGCCACGCGCCGCGGCAGCTTCGAGCGCGTCTATGACCTCACCGAACGCGTCATACCGGCCGACGTGC
>JAYRJH010000144.1:0-1937 GCA_041906415.1 Sphingomonas sp.
GAACCTCGGTTGCGGCGTGGCCGGTCAATTCGTTGGGAGACAGTCCGAGAACAGCCACCACGTGCCGGCGAAGTTGGGGGATGTATTTGAGGAACTCGCGCTCCTTGATGCGGCCGGCCAGTGCCCGCTCGATGGCATCGAGGCTCCAGAGGGCGGTAATCCAGCATTCCATGAAGTCGACCGGCATGCCGCTATAGTCGCGCGCCATCATGAGCCGGCTGATCGCGGGTGTGCGCCCGCAGAAGAAGGCGACAAGGATGCGGACCGTGAATCGCGGCCACGACAAGGTCGCGCCGGAACCCTCGAGGCCTTGGGGAAGATCGGGGCAGCGCGCCTTGTAGAGGAGGAACAGGAGCCAGAAGCGCAGCCGCAGGACGTCGCTCTGGCCGAGCGGTTCCTCATCCCATTCGAGGCCTTCGGCATAGTCGGTGACATGCCGTGCATAGAGGCGTGTATCGATCGGTGCGGGCGCGTCCGCTTCCTCGGCCCGTGGCGGGGGCGCGGCACCGAAAGCGTCATCGACGCGATCGTCGGGATCGATGTCAGCGCGCTCTTCCGCAGGGTCCTGCCATGCGGGATCGTCGTAGTCGTCGCCGGCCAGTCGTGGCGCCCGGCCGGAGAGCAGGTTCAGGAAATCGCGGATGCTATCGCTATGGGTTCCCGCGAGACTGTTTTCTCCGGCGACGCCCGATTTCCCGCTGGAAGGGCGGGCCTGCATGAATTCCTCATAGCTGAGCTTCATTGCTGGCGTCTCGTCCTTGCCGTCGGCTCCCTTTCTCGGCCTGCGTGCGGCGGAAACCGTCGTTTCGGTCACCTGGTCGAAGTCAGCGCGAACCAGGGTCTCAAAGGCCTGGTGCATCCAGAGGTCGAAGTCGGTTCCGTCGGTGAAAGGCGCAAGCGCGCGGGCGACGGCCCCTGTCGCCATTTCGCGTCGGCGCCCGCGGAGGATGGTCCGATGGCTTATGTGGGCGATGGCCGACAAGGTGCCGTCGAACATGAGGCGGGCAAAGCATAGGCTGCGATGCTGCGCCGGATCGATGTACGCGGTGCGGGTGTCCCCGGATGCCTCGAACGCGGTAGCGGGGATCGACAGAAGGAGGTGGGCCCCGTTGTCGAGGAGCTGGACGTCTCCTTGCTTCCACCCGCCCGGCGCCGGGCGCCAGATGAGAAGATTTCCGTCGAGGATGAAACTGCCGGGCTGGCGCGCCTCGATCGCCTTGAGGGGTATGGGCGTCGATGCGTTTGGCGGTGGAAGCTCGGCCAGCGCGAGGGACTCGCCATCGAGCCAGCGATCGAGTCCGAGCGCGTCGCGGGCGGCCCCGGCCGGCAACCTCCGGTAGATGCACGCCTCCGCGTTGCTGCCAATGAACCCTGCCCGCCCCAGCGCCGGGGTCGTGCAGTTCGCGCTTCCGAACAGGATGTGGTCGTGACGCGCGGTTGAAGCGATCATGATCTTGGCGTGGGTGAAGCGTCGTGCGGGCCATTGGAGGTCCACGAAGCGGACCTTGCGGGCGAAAGGCGCATCGACCGGGAACTCGTGGCTGGCGTTGTCGATCGGGAGGATGATCCGCTTGGGCGCGAGCCGTCGGCAAAGATCGGCCAGAGCGGCAAGATCGTCGTCCCAATAGGGGCTGATCGCCACGAGCGACTGGACCTTGTCGGTGCCGACGAACGAGACGAACTGATCGCCGATTCCGCGCTCTCCCGGAGAATGGAGGAATGCGATCGCGGACCCGTCGTCCAACTCGTGAAGGAGGCGCCCGGGCGGCCCGTCGATCCAGGCGGCGCGCTCGCTTGCCCAGCGCAGGGCATCGCGGGCGGGGGACGGGTCGGCGGGAACCAGCGCATCGAGATAACGCCAGATGGCCCGGACGATGTCGCGGTCGGGGCCGCCGTCGTGCCTGCATTCGATCTCGATCGAGACCTCGGCGTTGCCG
>JAYRJH010000144.1:1955-7405 GCA_041906415.1 Sphingomonas sp.
AGGCCCGCCGCGGTCAGATTGGCGGAGCTGACGAAGGCGCGCGCGCTTTCGCGGCCAATCTGAAGGATGATCTTGGGATGGAAGATCCCGTCTGCGGCTGGCGGGCTATGGAGGACATAGTCTCGTCCGAGTGCCGTTGGCAGGAGCGATCCGTCCGAGAGCGCGAGCGAGGCCATGCGGGCGTCGGTGATGAGGAGGAGGTTCGATGCACCGCTCGCCATGAGCTGCGGCAGGAGGATCTGCTCGACCGCGGCAAACTCGACGGCGAAGCTCGTGGCGATCGCGCTGTGAAATGGGCGGCCAAGACGACGGCCCAGCCGGTCGGGCAGTCTCATGCGGCCGCTTCCAGCGCGGCAAGGCCGAGCGAAGTGGGCCCGTCCTCGTCGAGGAGATGGATATCTTCCAGAAACTGGATGGCGGGAGCGAGGCGCGGCGTGGTGGCGACCGGCTGGTATCCGGCGAGGAAAACGAGACGTCCGTCGCGCTGCTCGAAGAGGAAGGTGTAGTCGCGCTGCCGGCGGAGCTTCTGCATCGCGACCCAGCTATGCCGGCGAACGACCCGCTCGATCACATAGTCGCCGATCAGGTCGACGACGGTGTCGGTTTCCCGGCTTTCGATCCAGTCGAGTTCCGTGCGGAGCGATCGAGCAGGACCGTGGCCGGGCAGGCCGCGAGCGACCGCCTCGGCAAGATCGGAGCGCGTGCGAAGTCGCTGGTGGAGGGCCGCCATCAGAGTGATCGCAGAGAGGGCCTTGTCGGCCGGCGCGCCGCGGGCGCTGGTGAGTTCGTCCCACAGATCCTGATACTCGATGTCCTCGGGATCGAGGCTCAGCCGGAGCGCGCGCCAGCCGGATTTGAGCGCCGGATCGTCTGCACCTGAGAGACGCGCGGCCACCTCGGCGCGGATTTCGGCGAGGGTTCTGCCCTGCCCTTCGGTGTTTATGATTGCGATCGCCCAGGCGAGCAGGGCAGCAGATGCGACCTGCATCAGGTCCTGGCACTGATAGGCTTCCCAGTTGAGCCGCTGCGCTTCGAGGCGATCGGATAGGGGTTGTTCTGGTGGATCGAACTGGTGCCAGCGGACGTCTTCCGGTCCGGGTCGAGCCTCTATAGCCCGAGCGGTCTGAAGGATGAGGCGGAGTGTCGCAGCGCGGCTCGCCCCGGTCGAGCCGGGCGATTGCCCGCGCGCGAGAAGAAGGCCTTCGTAGAAGGCGCGCTCCTCGCTCTCCGATGAGATCTGGGAAGGCGCGATCGGTTTGAGACGGTCCAGGTCTTTGACGCTGACGCGGGCCTCCGCGATTTTCTGGCGTAGGAGCTTGGCGAGGTCGCTTCCGATCGCGTCCGCGAAGAGAGCGGCCGCGCGCCGGCCGAGGTCCCGAGTTGCAATCTGTATTCCGTGCCGGTTCTCGGTAAAGAGGCCCATTTCGGCCATCTGCGTATAATAGGCGCCTCCGAAGACGCCGAGCGCCTGGCGCAGATAGCGTTCTTGCGATGGGTCGGTCGACGCGGCCGATTCAAAGTCGATGGTGCGCGTCTCGGCGGCGAGACGGCGATTGGCCCAGTCGACGCCGCCTACGCCGCCTTCCTCGGCGCGCGCGGAGACGAGCGCAAAGAGCGCCTCGGCGCGGCGGATCCAGTTGCGCCATGCCTCGAAATCGCTGGTGGCCCCGCGACGCGCATAGGTCTCGCTCACCCAGCAATAATAGCCGTAGTAGCGCATGCGCAGCGTGACGTTGCTGATGCCGGGAAGAAGTGACTGGTAAAGCACAACCCCGCTATTTTGCATGCCAAGGGGATCAAGCCCGCGTTTGTCGGCTTTCTCGGTCCATTGCGGTAATAGATTCAAGCCACCCCCCCCGACATGGTTGGCGTCGGATGACATCCGACGACGGAACCACCGTCTACTTGCTATAGATTGTGGGAGGGTAAAAGATGCGGCGGTCGATCGCCGGCGACGACTAGCCGGGGGCCGAGCCGCCCCGCGAGCCATGTCCTGCGGGCCGCCGGGGGCCCAATCAGTCTTGACTTTGCGTTCCCATCATGTTCCCCCTCGCTAGGAGGAGCAGATGATGATCCGGGACTTTGCCGCCACCTATGATTTCAACCTGCCGCTGAACGACGCGGCGGTCGATCCGGAATTGCCGCTGGTGCGTCGGCGGCTGGCGAGCCTCGCGGCGAGCGAAGGTCTCGATGGCGGCTATTATGAGGCGCAGGAGCTGGCCGAAGCCTTTCTCGATGCGGCGCGCGAGGCGAATGAAGAGGTCGAGGATGACGACAGCCCGGCGCGGCGGCGGCTACGGGACATCCTCGAGCGCGACCTCGACTATCAGCGCGAGATGTTCGAGGAAGTTTGCGCGCTGCCGCTTGCCGATGCGGCCGCGCATCTTTGCTGGCTCGCCGACCTCATGAAGCGGCGCGTCGACATGGCGCGGCCGATCGCCGATATTCTCGGCCAATCGGCGTGAACCTATAATCATCACCACGGCATTCGACAGCGTTCCTTCTAGCGGTCCTAACCAGCTTCCCCGATCCCCATCATTTCTTTCATCGCATTTTTCGTAAGACCGGAATGACTTGTCCTGCCGTTTAAAGTCCGGCAGGTTCTAAGATGGCGGTCGAGCGTAGCGGTCATTCACGGGCAGGCTAAGGAGCATCTTGCGACAGTGAGGATGACGGTCGCCTCCAACGGTATGACATCGAGCCGAGCGATCGCGATCAGCGCACCGAAATCCCCGTCCGACAGCGCGCCGCACGCATTGCCCTCCCCGATCGTCCTTGCCTGCACTACTCGCCTACTCTTCGGGTTGAATGCGCTTTCCGGCCGCTTGGACTAGACGGCCTCGCCGACCCGCGCCTGCGCTGCAACCTGCAGCAGCTCGCCGGTGGTGACGAAGACGACGAGGCCTGCGGGAATCCCGGTGACCTCAAGATAGCGGCGGACCTGCTGGCGATAATGATTGGCCGCCAACGCACTCGGGCTGACATCGCTCTTCCAGTCGATCACCAGTTCGGGCGTGCCGTCCGCGCCTAGATACAGTGCATCGACGATCCCGAAGGTCGCCAGTTCGACGCCGTCCTTCTCGCTCAGGCCATAGACCGGGAACTCAGCGATGAGACGCGGCCGCAGCGCAGCGATCTCCGGCAAGGTCAGCGTGCGCGCGACCGTCCCCGCCATCTCGTCCGGCGCGAGGCCCGCGTCGGCGCCCGGCTCGCGTCCAAGCGCCCGCACCAGATCGGCTGCACGCGCCGTGAGCGCGGCCAGATCGTCGGCCATCTCTCCGGTCAGAACCTCCTCGAACAGCTTGTGAATGACGAGCCCGCGTTCGCGGCCGCCCTGCACCGCTATCATCATCTCGGGCTCGGGCGCGCCCTCGGCCGCGACCACGATCTGGGGTTCAACGGCCACTTCGAGCGGTCCTTGTGGATCCTCGTCGCGGCTCGGAGCGATCCAACGCAGCTGCGTCGTCGCCGCGGCCACGCGCGCCGCTTCGCTCGCGAAGATCTCGCGCGTCTGATCATTGGCGGGATCCCCGTCGATCGTGTCGAACCCCACGGGATGATGATCGATCGCGATCACCGGCAAGCCGTCGAGATCGAAATCCATGAGGGCATTCCAACTGCTCTTTGCCGGCGCCACGTCGAGCTTGGGCAGGACGAGCAATTCGCGGGCCCTGGTGGCCGCCACATACCAGAGGCGCAGCCGTTCACGCTCGCGCTCGGCGACTTCCGCCGCCTTGGCCTCCTCATAGCCGGCGGGCGCCACCCCGAAAATAGGTAGGAAGATCGTCTTCGTATCGCCATCGATCACAGGATCGCGCACATCGTTGCCCGACGTCATCGTGTTGATCGGCACGACGATCGGCCACTCCAGGCCCTTGGAGGCGTGCATCGTCACCAGCGACACCGCTTCCTCCTGGGCGTCAGGCCTGCCTTCCGCCGAACGCGTCTTGCCCTCCCAGGCTGCCGTCATTGCGTCGGCGAACGCGCGCAGACCACGCACGCCATAGGGCTGGGCGAGGCTCAGGAAGAGATCGACATTGGCGAGCGGGCGCTCGGCCTGCCCACCATGACGCTGGAGCAGGACCGGGCGCACGCGGAGCAGATCGACCGCCTCGGCGAGCAGTTGGTGTGGCGTCGTGCCGTTGATGCCGCGCCGGAGCGCCTGCAGCTTCTCGACGATGTCGCGGGCGTGCGGGTCGGCGATCGCCTCGGCATCTACATGGATGGTGAGCCGGGGACGGGCGTCGGGCCGCTCGGGATCGCGCGGCTGGCTCCAGACCAGATCGAGCAGCTGCCCCTCGGTCAGGCCGACCAGCGGCCCGCGCAGGAGCGCCAGAAGCGCGAGGCTATCGCGGCTGTCAGCGAGCACGCGCGTGATCGCGATTAGGTCCTGCACCTCCTGCCGGCGGTAGAAGCCCTTGCCGGCCTGGGTCGCGACCGGCACGCCGCGCTTCTCCAGCGCCTCCTCGTAGCGCCACAATTCCGTGCCGCCCGGTGCGAGCAAAGCGATATCGCCGGGCCGGCAGGGGCGCCGTGTGTCGGTCTTGCGGTCAACGACGATCTGGCTGCCGATCAGCCGGCTGCACATCTCCGCGACCGCCTCCGCCTCGCAGTCGCGCTGCACGCCGGACCTGGCCTTGCCGTCCTCGCCGGCGCACGCGACCGGGAGGGCCGCCACGCACAGGCCCTCGCCATGATCGGGATGGAACCTATCGAGCGCGGTGAATCCGGGTTGGCCCTTCTCCTCGGTCAGATGCGGGGCGAAGCGATCGTTCACATACGCGAGGATCGCCGCGCACGACCGGAAATTGGTCGAGATCGGAAGCAGGTCGTCCGGATTGAGTGCGCGGATCGCCTCGCGGGCCCGCACATAGGCCGCGACGTCGGCGCCCCGGAAACGGTAGATTGCCTGCTTGGGATCACCGACAAGGAACAGCGCGCCGGGCCGGATGCGGTACGCCGCCCAGTCGAGCGGATCGGCGCCGGGCGCCGGGTCGCCGCACAACCGCCAGAAGATCTCGGTCTGGAGCCGATCGGTGTCCTGGAATTCGTCGACCAACACGTGGGCGTAGCGCTGTGCGAGCGCAGCGCGGACGGCATCATGATCGCGCAGGAGATCGCGGGCGGCAAAGATCAGGTCATCGAAATCGAGCAATGCGGCCGCGCGCTTGTAGGCGCGGAAATTGTCTGCGATCGGCTGGATCGCAGCGAGCAGGTCGGCGAGTACGCGGGCCGCTGCACCCTGAAGCATCGCCGCCCAGCTATGCGTGCAGGCGAGATGCAATTCCTCGGCGCGCGCGTTGAGTACGCCGCCCTCGGCCTTGCCAAAGCCTGCGACCTTCGCTGCGGTCTCCCACTTCCCCTTCTTCTTGTAGGCGCTGAACGCGCCTTTGGCGGTGCAGAGCGACGGGTGCGGGGCCGATGCCAGAAGCCGGACGAGGGCAGCCGGC
>JAYRJH010000145.1:0-7346 GCA_041906415.1 Sphingomonas sp.
GCCCCGGCCAGACGGTGTAGCGATCGATCTCGCCCTGGCTGCGGCCGCGCGCGATGCCGGTGGTGGCGATCAGATAGTCGGTCGCCTTCTCGCGGCTCCACCTCTTGGCGTGCATCCCGGAATCCACCACCAGCCGCGTCGCGCGGAACAGCAGCGACTGAAGATAGCCGACCTGCCCCAGCGGATCGCCCTCGAACATGCCCATCTCGTCGGCAAGCTGCTCCGAATAGAGCGCCCAGCCTTCCGAATAGCCGGAGAAGAAGCTGCGACGGCGGATCATCGGGATATCCTGGGATTCCATCGCCAGCATCACCTGCAGGTGATGGCCGGGAATCGCCTCATGATGCGTCAATGTGGCGAGGCCGAACTTCGGCCGGTCGAACGTGTCGCGCAGGTTGATGTAATAGATGCCCGGCCGCGAGCCATCGAGCGAGGCGTTCTGGTAATAGCCGCCCGGCGCGCCCGCCTGGATCGCGGGCGGCACGCGGCGCACCTCCACCGGGGCCTTGGGCAAGGTGGCGAACTGCTCTGGCAGGCGCGGAGCCATGCGGCCGATCTGCTTGTTCAGCTCCGCGAGCAGGGCGGCGCGCCCCTCGTCGGTATTGGGGAAGAGCTGATCCGGCCGCTCGTTCAGCGCCACCAGGCGCTCGCCGACCGTCCCCTGGGTCATCCCCTGGGCCTTCAGGATCGTGTCGATCCGGCCGCTGATCTCCGCCACCTGATCGAGGCCGAGCTGGTGGATCTCGTCGCCGGAAAGCCGCATGGTGGTCGCGGCCTCCGCCGCCGCCGCATAATAAGCGTCGCCGTCGGGCAGGCGCCATGCACCCGCGTCATGCACCGCCTTGCCGCGAAGCTCCTGCACCAGCGCGCGCTGGCGGTCGAGCGCCGGAAACACCTTTTCCACGACGATCCGGGTCGCCTCTCCGGCGCGCTCAGGCGGCAGGCCCGCCTTCCGCAGCTTGGCGGCGAAGCCGGTGACGAGGCCCGTGTCCGCCGCCGGTTTGTCGCGGAGCGCCGCGAATTGCTTCAGCGTCGTGTCGAGGATGTAATCGGGCGCGAACACGCCCTTCGCCGCATCCGCGCGCTGCCGCTCCGTCTCCTGATCCAGCACCGTGGCGAAGGCGCCCAGCCGCGCCAGATAGGCATCCGCATCCGCCGCGTCGCTCACGCGATGCTGCGTGTCGAGGAAATCCGGGATATCCTGATAGGCGCCGGTGAGCTGGCTGATGAGATAGGGCGAGAAACGCCCGCCGTTCGCGCCGAACCGGAAACGCTCCTGCCCGGCGATGCTGTGCTCGAGCTGATAGGTGACGACGTCGTAATCCAGCCGCGCATCGTCGCCCAAAGTGGCGGGATTGATCTTGCGGATCGCGGCCAGCTCGCTTTTCGCACGGGCGAGCGAACGCGCGGCATCGGCCGCGGTGCGGCCTTCCAGCTCGGATTTCAGCGCGATGTTCCTGCCGGTATCCAGCCCCAGCCGCGTGGCTCCTTCGGGGTTGCTGGTCAGCCGGTCGGCGAAGATGCGGTCGAGCACCGCGCGCAACGCGGCGTCCCCGCTGCCCGCAGCCGCCTTCGCCCGCGCCGCGGCAGGCAGGCCCGCGACCACGGCGGCGGCTCCGGCATGGCCAAGAAAAGAACGACGATCCACGATTATTCCCCCGGTTTTGAGATGGGCAGAGGTAAACTGCAATTCGCTGTCCCGCGCAATGCTCGCCGCCTAAGGGAGAGGGATGACGAACAACCGCGAAGGGATGCGCCGACTGGACGGCGGACGCTTCAACATGGGGTCCGATCGCTTCTATCCGGAGGAGGCCCCGGTGCGCGCCGTGCGCGTGAAGCCCTTCTGGATCGACGAGACGCCCGTCACCAATGCGCAATTCGCGCGGTTCGTGGCGGAGACGGAGCATGTCACCCTCGTCGAGCGCGCGCCCGATCCGCGCGACTATCCGGGGATGGACCCGGCGCTGGCGCAGGCCGGGTCGCTGGTGTTCGAGCGCACCGCCGGGCCGGTCGACCTGGGCGATCCCGGCCAATGGTGGCGCTTCCGCTTCGGCGCGGACTGGCGGCATCCGACAGGCCCGGACAGCACGATCGACGGGCTGGAGGATCACCCGGTCGTCCATGTCGCCTATGACGATGCGCTGGCCTATGCCTCATGGGCGGGCAAGGCGCTGCCGACCGAGGCGGAATGGGAATATGCCGCGCGCGGCGGGCTGCAGGACGCGGACTATGCCTGGGGCGACGAACTGGCCCCCGACGGCGCGATGCTGGCGAATTACTGGCAGGGCCTGTTCCCTTTCGCCAACCAGCTGCTCGACGGATATGAGCGCACCTCGCCCGTGCGCGCCTTCCCGCCCAACGGGTTCGGCCTGTGGGACATGATCGGCAACGTCTGGGAATGGACCGCCGACCCATATTCCGCCCGCGCTGCGAATAAGGGTCGGCCCGGCTGCTGCGTCCCGCGCGACGGGCGTGACCCGCTCAACCCCGATATCACCATCCCGCGCAAGGTGCTGAAGGGCGGATCGCATCTGTGCGCGGCCAATTACTGCCAGCGCTACCGCCCCGCCGCGCGTCATCCGCAGCCGATCGATTCGGCGACCGGCCATATCGGCTTCCGCTGCGTGGCGCGGGGGGACTAGGCGGCGGACGAGAACAGGTCCGCGCCCTGCTCCAGCGCGAGCAGCGCCTGTTTCGCCGCCAGCCCGCCGGCAAAGCCGGTGAGCGCGCCGTTCGATCCGATCACGCGATGGCAGGGCGCCACGATCGAGATCGGGTTGCGCCCGTTGGCGGCCCCCACCGCGCGCGACGCGCCCGGACGGCCGAGCGACCGCGCGATCTCGCCATAGCTCCACGTCTCGCCGAACGGGATGGTCAGCAACACGTTCCACACCGCGCGCTGGAACTCCGTTCCCCGGAAGCGCAGCGGCAGGTCGAACTCCTGCCGCGCGCCGGCGAAATATTCGCGGAGCTGGCGTTCCGCCTCGGCCAGCACCGGATGGTCCGGCGCATCCGCGAGCAGGGGCAGCGGCACGCGGCCGGGCGCGTCATCCTCCCACAGGATCGCGACCAGCGCATCCTCCTCCGCCACCAATGTGAGCATGCCCACGGGCGAATCGATGATCTTCGACGATAGAATCCCGGTCATGGCGATCTCCTTCGCCTCGTTCATCGCATGGGCGCAGGCGGAAAGCCTCCCGCGCCTTGCGCTCAATGCGCCTCGGCGATCAGCTTGCCCGCGTCCTCGCCCGCCCAGTCCATCGCGCCGGAGGTGCGCCACACCTCCTTGCCTTGCGAATCGAACAGGATCGTCGTCGGCAGGTTGACGCGATAACCGAGGCTCAGCCCCATGTCGGGATCGGTATAGGGCCTGAGCCGCTGGAGATGCCGCCCGGCCACGAAGGGCGCGACCTTTTCCGGCTGCATGTCCTGGCTCACGGCGAGTAGCGTCACCTTGTCGCCCGTTCGCGCGGCGAGCGCGTCGAGGCTCGGCAATTCCTTCACGCAGGGGGCGCACCACGTCGCCCAGAGGTTGAGCAGCACGGGCTTGCCCTTGAAATCCGCCAGCTTCACCTTCCGGCCATCCGGCGCGGTGAAGGCCACGTCGGGCGCCGCCTCCCCCCTGTGGCTGCGATCGACCGCGCCGGAGGGGGCCTGCGCCGCGCTGTCGGGCCGCACTTCATCGGCAGTGATCGCATTATCCGCAGCCGTCGCTTGCCCGCTGCCCGCCCTTTGCTTATCGCAGCCGCCGGCTGCCAGCGCCAGCCCGAGGAGAAAGACGATCGCCGAACGCGAAGCCATGAGTGGTTCCAATCAGATGTGGGGCGGGCGGTTCGCCGAAGGCCCCGCCGCGGTGATGCGCGAGATTAACGCATCCATCCCGTTCGACAAGCGGATGTGGCGGCAGGATATCGAAGCGTCGAAAGCGCATGTCGCGATGCTGGCGAAACAGGGCGTGGTCGCCGAGGCCGATGCGGCAACGATTTCCGCCGGGCTGGACCAGGTGGCGGCCGATTATGCGGCGAACGGCGTGCCGGACGATCTGTCGCTGGAAGACATCCACATGCTCACCGAGGCGCGGCTCGCCGAGGCGATCGGGCCGGTCGCGGGGCGGCTTCACACCGCGCGCAGCCGCAACGATCAGGTCGCGACCGATTTCCGCCTGTGGGTGCGCGACGCGATCGACCAGACGCTCGACGCATTGGCGGCGCTCGACGCGGCGCTGCTGGCGCGTGCGGAGAGCCACGCGGGCGACGTGATGCCCGGCTTCACGCACCTGCAATCCGCCCAGCCCGTCACGCTCGGCCATCACCTGATGGCCTATCACGAGATGATTTCGCGCGACGCCTCGCGCTTCCGCGATGCACGGACGCGGATGAACCTGTGCCCGCTCGGCTCGGCGGCGCTGGCCGGCACCGGCTTCGCGCTGGACCGGCGGGCGACGGCGGCGGCGCTAGGCTTCGACGGGCCGACGCGCAATTCGCTCGACGCAGTGTCGGACCGGGATTTCGCGATCGAGTACCTCACCTGCGCCGCGCAATGCTCGCTGCATCTGTCGCGGCTGGCGGAGGAGTTCGTATTGTGGGCGTCGCAGCCGTTCGGCTTCGTCAGCCTCAGCGATCAATGGTCCACCGGCAGCTCGATCATGCCGCAGAAGCGCAACCCCGACGCCGCCGAGCTGGTGCGCGGCCATGCTGCCTCGTCAGCCTGATGGTGACGATGAAGGGCCTGCCGCTCGCCTATTCGAAGGACATGCAGGACGACAAGCCGCCCGTCTTCGAGTGCCACGACCTGCTCGGCCTCAGCATCGCGGCGATGACCGGCATGATCGAGAGCGCCACCTTCCGCACCGACCGGATGCGCGCGCTGGCGGAGAGCGGATACGCCACCGCCACCGACCTCGCCGACTGGCTGGTGCGCGAGGGCGATGTGCCGTTCCGCGAGGCGCATCACATCACAGGCCGCGCGGTGGCGCGGGCGGAGGCGCTGGGCGTGACGCTCGACAAGGTCCCGCTCGCCGACCTCCAGGCGATCGATGCGCGGATCGACGATCGCGTCTATTCGGTGCTTTCGGTCGACGCCTCGGTCGCCAGCCGGACGAGCTTCGGCGGCACCGCGCCGGACAATGTGCGCGCCGCGATCCGCGCCGCACGGGGAGATAGGGCATGAAACGCTTCGCCACGCTCGCCGGGTTGCTGCTGCTCGCCGCCTGCGGGCGGTATCACGGGGTGCAACCCGCCAAGGGGGAGGATTTGCCGCCCGCCCCTTATGGCGCGGAGGAAGCGCCGAACGCCAACCAGTTGCTCCGCCCCTCGGTCCAGGCCCGGCCGGCGCGGAGCGACGATCTCCTCACCAACTCTCAGGATCGCCGGTCGGACCAGTTCGACCTGCCGCCAAGGTAAATATGGACCATTTCACCCTGATCGACGGCGCGCTGCATTGCGAGGGCGTGCCGCTGGAACGGATCGCCCGCGAAGTGGGCACGCCCGTCTACGTCTATTCCGCCGCCACCCTGCGCCGCCACGCGCAGGTGTTCCGCGAGGGGCTGAAGCCGGCGGGGCGCGTGCATCTGGCGTATGCGATCAAGGCCAATCCCAATATCGGCGTGCTGCGCGTGCTGGCCGACGAGGGCTATGGCGCGGACGTGGTGTCCGGCGGCGAGCTTTCGCGCGCGCTGGCGGCCGGGATGCGCGCGAGCGATATCGTCTTCTCCGGCGTGGGCAAGACGGATCGCGAGCTGGTGAAGGGGCTGGAGGCCGGGATCGGCCAGTTCAACCTCGAGCTGGAGGAGGAGGGCGTGGTGCTCGCCGCGCTCGCCCATGCGCGCGGCCTCACCGCGCCCGCCGTGCTGCGCGTCAACCCGGACGTGGACGCGGGCACCCACGCCAAGATCTCCACCGGCAAGAAGGAGAACAAGTTCGGCGTGCCGATCGACCTCGCACCCGCGATCTTCGACCGGCTCGCGCCCTTGCCGGGGATCGATCTGCGCGGCGTGGCGATCCATATCGGCAGCCAGTTGTTCGATCTCGCCCCGCTGGAGGCCGCCTATCGCCGCGTCGGCGAACTGGTGGCGGAGCTGCGCGCGCGCGGGCACGCGATCACCCATGTCGATCTCGGCGGCGGGCTGGGCGTGCCTTACAGGACGCATGACGAGCCGCCCTCACCCGCCGATTACGGCGCGATGGTGGCGCGCGCGACCAAGGGCTGGGATGTCGAACTCATGTTCGAGCCGGGCCGCGTGATCGCGGGCAATGCCGGGGCCTTGCTCACCGAGGTGATCTGGGTGAAGCCCGGCGTGGTGAACCCCTATGTGATCGTGGACGCGGCGATGAACGACCTCGCGCGCGTGGCCATGTATGACGCGTGGCACGATTTCGCCGCCGTCCGCCCGACCGGCGAGACGATGACGGCGAACATCGCAGGCCCGGTGTGCGAGACGGGCGACACCTTCGCGATGGGCCGCGAGATCGATCGCGTGGCGCGCGGCGATCTCGCCATCTTCCGCACGGCGGGCGCCTATGGCGCGACCATGGCCTCCACCTACAACAGCCGCGCGCTCGTGCCGGAGGTGCTGGTGGACGGCGACCGCTACACCGTGGTCGCGGACCGCATCGCCGCCGAGACGATCCTCGCGGCGGAACGGGTGCCGGCCTGGCTGTGACGCTCCACAGCCTCCCCCTGTTCGTCCGGCTGCAAGGGCGGCCGGTGATCCTGATCGGGGAAGGCGAGGCGGCCGATGCGAAGCGCCGGCTGCTGGAGCGCGCCGGCGCGTTGGCGGTGGGGGAGGATGCCGACGCGCCCCTCGCGATCGTCGTGGACGATGACGCGGCCGTCGCGCGGCTCAAGGCGCGCGGCGTGCTGGTGAACGCCGTGGACCGGCCGGATCTGTGCGACTTCACGCTCCCCGCGATCGTCGACCGTTCGCCCGTGATCGTCGCGATCGGCACGGGCGGCGCCTCGGCCGGACTGGCGGCGGCGCTGCGGCAGCGGCTGGAGGCGTTGCTCCCCGCGAGCCTCGGGCGGCTGGCGGATGCGCTCTTCACCGCGCGCGAGGCGTGGCGCGGGCGCTTCCCCGATTCCGGCGAACGCCGGCGCGCGATCGCCGCCGCGCTGGCGGCCGGCGGCGCGCTCGATCCGTTCGCCGACCATGACGCGCCCGACGCCGGGCCGGTGGAGACGCACGCGACTCCGACGATCGTCCCGATCCGCCTCCGGTCCGCCGACCCGGACGATCTCACGCTCCGCGAGGCGCGCGCGCTCGCCAATGCCGATCGCGTGACGCATCGCGCGGACGTGCCGCCCGCCATCCTGGACCGCGCGCGGGCGGATGCGGCGCGGATCGAATG
>JAYRJH010000146.1:0-7340 GCA_041906415.1 Sphingomonas sp.
CGCCCGTCGCCGGTCAAGGCGGGCAGGGTGAGCATGAAGCCCCGGCCCAACCCGATGATTCCCAAACGAAATCCTGTCATCGCGCGTCGCTTTTCCTTTGCGCTTCGCCGGGTCCAGCGGACGGTGGCTTGAATGTCAAAATACTTCGATATAGAAGTATTATCAATCGAGCCCTCACGCAAGATGCGATGGCTCGCCCGCTAGCGACGGAGATTCACGGGATGACGCCGGAACAGAATGATCTTCTTTGCCGAGTCGAGAGCGAAGCGCCGATGGGGCGCCTGATGCGCCAGCACTGGATGCCGGCCTGCATGATCGAGGAAGTGGCGGAGCCGGATTGCACCCCGCTCAAGGTGCGGCTGCTCGGCGAGGACATGGTGGTGTTCCGCGACAGCGCGGGGCGGATCGGCGCGCTCGACGAACGCTGCCCGCACCGCCGCGCCTCGCTCGTCTTCGGGCGCAACGAGGAATGCGGGCTGCGCTGCCTCTATCACGGCTGGAAGTTCGACGTGGAGGGCAATGCCGTCGACATGCCCTCCGAGCCGCAGGACGCGCCGTTGCGCAAGGCGATGAAGGCCCGCGCCTATCCGGCGCACGAGGCGGGCGGCTTCGTTTGGGTATGGATGGGCGATCCGGCGCGGGTGACGCCTTTCGATCCGCCCAGTTGGGCGATGGTGCCGCCGGGCAAGGTCAGCATCGTGAAGATGCACGGCGCCTGCAACTGGGCGCAGGTGCTGGAAGGCTCGATCGATTCCGCGCACAGTTCCAGCCTGCATTCCACCAACATGCCCACGGCGAGCGAGGTCGGGGGATCGACCGCCACCGACACCGCATGGCTGCGCCCCTCCGCCGACAAGGCGCCGCGCATCGAGGTGCAGAAAACGTCGTTCGGTTTCCGATATGCCGCGATCCGCACGCCGATCGTGGATGCGGACAAGCAGGATTATGTGCGCACGACATTGTTCGTCGCGCCTTTCACTGTCCACATCCCCTCGAACGATCAATATCACCTCAGCCAGATGCTGGTGCCGGTCGATGACGAGAACACCATGTTCTACTGGATCGCCTGGCATCCCGAAAAGGGCATCCCGCAGGAAGCGTGGCGACGCTTCTGCGGCGCGGAGGTGGGCAAGGACGTGGAGCCGGTGACGTTCCGCAAACTGCGCAACGCCGGCAACAATTACATGCAGGATCGCGCGGCGATGAAGGCGGGGGATTTCACCGGCATCCACGGCATCCCGACGCAGGATATGGCGATGTGGGAATCCATGGGCGCGATCGCCGATCGCAGCGAGGACCGGCTGGGATCGAGCGACAAGGCCATCTTCACCTTCCGCACCCAGATGTATCGCGCGGCGCAGGCGGTGGCGCGCGGTGAGCCGGCGATCGGCACCGCCGAGCCGCGCGTGCCCGCCGCCGGGCTGATGTCGTTCGAAGGCATGGTGCCCAAGGGCGAGGACTGGCGGCTGCTCAATGTCTCGGCGGAGGAAAGGGCCATCGGCGGCGTGGCGGGGCGGCGCGCGCGGCGGGCCGCGCACGAATCCGCATCGTGAAAGCTGGCGGGTCAGGCGTGCGGTGAAGCGCGCGCATCGCCGAAGGAGAGGAGGCACGCATGCGTTCGGACGATTACGACATGGCCGCGCTCGCGGCGCGGGCGGAAATCAGCGACGTGATCCACCGTTATTGCCATGCCACCGATCGCCGCAAATGGTGGCTGATGGACAGCGTGTTCCATGAGGACGCGGTCTGCCACCTGTCGGTGATCGGCGGATCGTGGCGCGAGTTCGTGAAGCAGGGAGCGGCGCTGCTGGGGCCGGTCGGCGTCACGCATCATCAGGTCGGCAACATCCAGATCGCGCTCGACGGCACCGTCGCCCATGTCGAGACTTATGTGACCGCTTTCCACCGTGTGCCGGCCGATGCGCCGCCGGGAGGGCCGTTCGGCGGCACGGGCGAAGCTTATGATGCGGTTTTCGGCGCGCGCTACATCGATCGCTTCGAACGGCGCGATGGCCGCTGGCGCATCGCGGAACGCCGCTCGGCTGCCGAATATCGCCATTATCGCCCGGTGCGCGAAGGCTCGCTTGCCGACGTGCCGGCGCAATTCCGTGGTGCGTTCGGCGATGCGGACGCCTCCGCGCCGGTCGTCGCGCGATGGGGCGGGGACGTGGAGGAGCCGAGGGACGCGCGGCTGCTCGCGGCGCGCGCGGAGATCGGCGACGTGGTGAACCTGTTCTGCCACGCCGTCGACCGCAGGCGCTGGGAATTGATGGGAAACGTCTTCCACGACGACGCCACCTCCCGGATTCTCGACAAGGTGCGGCCGTGGCGCGAGATGGTCGCGGCGGCCCGGCAATCCATCGGCGCGCTCGGCCCGACGCATCACCAGACGGGCAACATGCTGATCGCCTTCGACGGCGATACCGCGCATGTCGAAACCTATGTCACGGCCTTTCACCGCGTGCCGTCGAGCGCGCCCGCGCAAGGCCTGTGGGCTGGACGGAGCGAGGATTACGAAGGCATGGCGGGCGGCCGCTACGTCGATCGTTTCGAGCGTCGCGACGGCCGCTGGAAGATCGCCGAGCGCCAGACGCTCGTGGAGTGGCGTCACGACCAGCCGGTCGCGGAAGGCGGGCTGGGCGAAGTCCCGCCGATGTTCCGTGGCCAGCATGGCGATGCCGACGTTTCGCGGCCGGTCGTCGCGGCGTTTCTCGATGATCGGGTTTGAAAGATCGGAAATTAAAATACCTTTGTTTTCAGGTGATAAGGCAGAAATGCCACACTGAATATCGACGAACAACAATTTGATATCGAATGATTGACGGGCGCGATATCGTTTCGTATTCAAAGTATCTGCTGTGTTCAATAATCAGGCCCGGAAAGGGTCGAGTCAGGCACGGGGAGGATGATATGGCACGGAAAATCGCACATCTGCTGATCGGTGTGGCGTCGGGGGCTCTCTGCATGGCCGGCCCGGCTCTGGCGCAGGCTTCGCAAGGAAGCGCGCCGGAATCCACGCAGGTCGCGGACAGGGGGACGGCGCAGCCGGTCGGCGCTCCGGACATCGTCGTCACCGCGCAGAAGCGCGCCGAGCGGCTTCAGGACGTGCCGATCTCGATGGAGGTGCTGACGACCAAGAACCTCGCCGCTTTCCATGCCGACAATTTCAAGGCGCTGGCCGTGCCGAACATGAATGTCGGCGAGATCGGCGGGAACCAGGTCATCTACATGCGCGGCTTCGGCTCGCCGTCGCAGAATTACGCGTTCGACCAGTCGGTCAGCCTCTATGTCGACGGCGTCTACGCCGGCAAGTCGCGGCAATTCACCTTCCCGTTCTTCGATCAGGAGCGGGTGGAGGTGCTGCGCGGCCCGCAGGGCGCCCGGTTTGGAAAGAACACCGCCGCCGGCGCGATCAGCGTCATCTCCGCCCAGCCGACCTCGACCTTCGAGGGCAGCGCGACCGGGATCTACAATTTCGGCCTCCACGGCTATGAATTGTCGGGATATGTGTCCGGGCCGCTGGGCGGCGGGTTCAGCGCGCGTCTGGCCGGCAAGATCGTCGACAACGACGGCTACATGAAGAACCTCGCGTTCGATCGCCGCGAGCCGACGAACAAATCGCAGCTCGTCCGCCTGAGCCTCAAATATGACGGCGGCGATTTCGATTATGTCGCCAAGGTCGAATATGGCCATGCCAAGAGCCTGGGCAACGCCACGGTCTCCGGCCCGCTCAATACGGGACAGCGACCCCTCCTTACCCGCTATAATATCGACGACTCGGCTTATGGCCCGGCGGGGTTCGACACGAGATCCTGGAACATCGCCGGGACCGGCAATTTGCACCTCGGCGATTTCACCCTGACTTCCGTCACCGGCTATTCCTATTTCAAGGCCGGCCACGTCAACAATTTCGATCAGACAATTCCGGGCGGCGGTATTACCAGCGCCAGCGTGTTCAACAGCTATCCCGAGAAATTCAAGCAATTCTCGCAGGAAATCCGACTGCAATCCCCCGTCGGCGGCATGTTCGATTATATCATCGGCGCGTATTACGACAATTCCAGATATCAGGTCTGGCAGGGGAACCAATATCGCATGTCGATCGGCAGCTTCCTGCTGCACAGCGACTTCCACCAGCGCGCCGAATCCTACTCATTTTTCGGACAGGGATCGCTGCACTTCTCGGATGAGTTCCGCCTGATCGGCAGCCTGCGCTATTCGCATACCTCGAAAACGGCGTCCTTCTACGGAACGCAGGATCAGGGACCGTTCCTCTTCAAGCCGACGACTTCCGCCGAAGGTTCGATCAGCGAGGGGAAGGTCGATCCATCCGTCACGCTGCAATATGACGTCGCGCGCCGCGTGATGGTTTATGCAACTTACGGGCAGGGATCGAAGTCGGGTGGGTTCGTTTCGAATACCTATGGAACGACCAACGCGAATTTCATGTTCAATCCGGAGCGCTCGCAGAATTTCGAGCTTGGCGTGAAGAGCACCCTGTTCGATGGCCGGCTCGTGGCGAATGCGGCGATCTACAAGATCAAGTTCGACGATCTTCAGGTTTCCACCTATAATTCGAATCTCCAGACCTATCTGGTCGGCAATGCGGCAAAGGCCAGCGGCAAGGGTATCGAAGGATCGCTGACCTGGTATCCGGCGCCCAATTTCGACATCACGGCCACCGCCGCCTATCAGGACGTCAAATACGACGACTATCCGGGCGCGCAATGCCTGGCGAGTCAGGCAGGGTGCGGTGCCACATCGCCCCCCGTCAATCTTGCGGGCTATCCGCTGCCGAACATCTCCAAGTTCAGCGGCAACGTGCAGGTCCATTACGTCGTCGATCTGCCGAGCGACTATAAGCTCAGCACCACCGTCGGCGTCGACGGACGCTCCAGGTTCTTCAATTCGGACGATGAAAGCCCGCTTTACGGCTTGCAGAAAGGCTATGCCAAGCTGAATGCCCGGATCGAACTGGCGCCCGCGGACAGCAGGTGGCACCTCGCGCTGGTCGGCACGAACCTGACGAACAAGCTGACGACTTCCGGCTCGTTCAAGCTGCCTGCGCCGGTCACCGACGTGGCGCGGGCGCTCTACTGGATGGACCCGCCGCGCAACATCTCGGTCGAGGCGAGCGTGAAGTTCTGAACGGGGCTTCACGCGAGCATATAAGGAGAAGCAGAGTGCTTGACGGGAAGGTCGCGCTGATAACCGGCTCCGCGCAATGGCTGGGTCGCGCCTATGCCGAGATATTCGCGGCGCGGGGAGCTGCCGTCGCGATCGCCGACATCAATGAGGCAGGGGCGGGGGAAGTAGCGGCGGCGATCCGGGCCAAGGGGGGAAGGGCCTGCGCCGTCGCCATGGACGTCTCCTCGGAGGAATCGGTCGCGCGCGGCGTGGACGAGGCGCGTGCGGCGCTCGGCGAGATTTCGGTGCTGGTCAACAACGCCGGCGGCCTGTTCGCCCCGGTGCAGAGCGCGGAGGCTTTCACGGTCGAGCAATGGAATCGCGCGCTGGCCGTGAATCTGACCGGAAGCTGGCTGTGCAGC
This sequence comes from Sphingomonas sp., assembly GCA_041906415.1. Taxonomy (GTDB): domain Bacteria; phylum Pseudomonadota; class Alphaproteobacteria; order Sphingomonadales; family Sphingomonadaceae; genus Sphingomonas. The sequence goes on from JAYRJH010000146.1 coordinate 5,550, forward strand.
CGTGCCGTCATTCCGCAGATGAAGGCCGCGCGGCGCGGCCGCATCATCAACGTCACCTCGACCACGTTCGATTACGGCCTGCCGACCGAGATGGTGCCCTATATCTCGTCCAAGGGCGGGATCGTCGGCCTGACGCGCGCGCTGGCGCGCGAACTGGGGCCGTATGACATAACGGTGAACGCCGTCGCACCCGGCCTGATCCAGCCGCAGAACCGCGCCGGGCGAGTCTCGCTCACCGCGGACAAGGCAAGGAGCATCACCGATCTCGTCGTGCCGCATCAGTGCATCAAGCGGCCGGGCGAGGTGGGCGATCTGGCAGGCCCGGTCGCCTTCCTCGCGTCGGACGATGCACGGTTCATCACGGGGCAGGTGCTGAACGTGGACGGGGGATGGGCGCTCAAGTGACGGCGCGCCGATCCGGGTGTTGATGGTGGGAGAAGGTTCATGGGTCGATTGTCGGGAAAGACTGCGGTCATCACCGGAACCGGCAGCGGCATGGGGCGGGCGGCCGCGCTGCTCTTTGCCCGGGAGGGCGCGCAGGTCGTGGGCTGTGACATAGATGCCGCGCGCGGAGAAGGGATCGCGGAAGAGGTCCGGCGCGCAGGCGGCTCCATGGTGTCGCTGCATCCGGTCGATCTTTCGACGCCGGAGGGCGCGGAGGCGCTGATCGCCTTCGCGCTCGATCATCATGGCGGCTTCGACATCCTCTACAACAACGCCGCGATGGCGTATTTCGCGTGGGTCGCGGACATGGATCACGACACCTTCTCGCGGACGATGCGGGAAGAGGTCGACATCATCTTCCATCTCACGCGCGCGGCCTGGCCGCATCTCGTGGCGCGAGGCGGCGGCTCGATCATCAACACGGCATCGATGGCGGCGCACAAGGCGTCCCTGACGCTGCCGGCGCTGGCCCATTGCGCGGCCAAGGGTGCGGTGGCGGCCATGACGCGCCAATATGCGGCCGAGGGCGGCAGGCATCGCATCCGCGCCAACACCATATCGCCGGGCCTCATACGTTCCGCCCAGACGGAGCCGCTGATGGAGGATCCGGAATGGAAGGCGCGCAGCTCCGCCAAGATCGTGCTCGGCCGCATCGGCGAACCGGAGGACGTCGCCGCCTGCGCCCTGTTCCTGGCGTCGGACGAGAGCGCGTTCGTGACGGGGGCGGATCTCCGCGTCGATGGCGGCGCCTCATTGCTCTGAAGGCGCCCTTCGCCTGTCTCCCGCCTTCACGCGAAGAAATAGAGAATGGACATGCTGGACGAAACGGAACTGCTGACGCGAGTGGATCGCCGGTTCGTGAGCTTCGTGTCGCCGACCGCGCCGCGGATTCAGGCGGGCGGTCCCGTGCCAGGGGCTTTACTGGACGCCGAAGGGCGTGAAGCCGAAGGTAGCCCTGATCGCGGCGCACTATAACGTCGATTTCTCCGAGCATTATATCGCCGCCTATATGGCCGCGCGCGGCTGCGGCTTTCTGGGGTGGAACACCCGCTATCGGGGCGCGGAGGATCAGTTCATCCTCGAACATGCGCTGATCGACATCGGCGTGGGCGTGAAATGGCTGCGCGAGCAGGCCGGCGTGGAAACCGTCGTCATCCTCGGCAATTCGGGCGGCGGCTCGCTGATGGGGGCTTATCAGGCGGAGGCGATCGCGCCCACGCTCGGCGGCGAGCTGGACGGCGTGGGGGCGGAGGCGCTGGCGGCGCTTCCCGCCGCCGATCTCTATATTTCGCTCAATGCGCATCAGGGGCGGCCCGGCGTGCTCACCGCCTGGCTGGACCCTTCGGT
>JAYRJH010000147.1:0-7317 GCA_041906415.1 Sphingomonas sp.
ACAACCTGAGGCGATTCGCTGTCTGCCTCCCGAAGCACCGATGACCGAGCTGCCGGCCGACGTCCTGGCCGAGTACCGCGCAGAAATCGCGGCCGAGTTCGAAGCGTATTTCTCGTCAGTCACGGAACATATCGCCTGCCTCGATGAAGAGCGCGCCCGCGTCCTTGGCGAGGCCCGGGCGGCCACCGAGGCCTACGCCCGCCTCATCAACACCATCCCTGTCAGAAAGGATCTCCCGTGAAACCTCACCTCCCCGCCCTGCTCCTTGGTCTCGGGCTTTCGACCGCCGCCGTCTCACCGGCTGCTGCCTATCCGGTAGACTGCGCGATCCTGCTCTGTCTCGCGGGGGGCTGGCCGGCCTCCGCCGAATGCGCCCATGCACGGGCAGTATTCATTCGCCGCATCACACCCTGGCCGATTGAGCCGCCGCTGCAGATCTGGAACTGCCCGATGCGGGCGAGTTTCCGTGGGGAGGCGAAACCGTTGGAGCGCTTGTTCGACATCGGCGTTCGCATTGAACCGGTGCCGTTCGTCTTGATTCCAGAAACACAGCTGAAGCTTCAGCTTGTCCAGAATCGGGCGGATGTCGACATCTCCGATACGGCGTTTGACTTCGTCCGGTCGATCCGGGTCTTTGAGATCACCTACGAGCAACGAAGGAACCAGCATGGCGACTGCAACAGCTGGGGCGTCGTGTACATGGGCACCTATGGCGCTCAGGGCGACTACAGCCGTCGCCGGAGCAGCGTTTCTGCCGTTCCGGCCGCCTCAGTTCTCGCTGTGCCGGCGGACTGCCGCGACTATCGGCACCGGTCAGTCTTCGTTGAGTGGCGCGACTATGAAGGAAGCTACGGACACGAAGAGGTCCACTACTGAGGCCTGAACGACCTCTCTCCGCCGGAACGATCGGAAGACATAGCCCCTAGAAACAGAAACGACGCCAGACCATAGGCCCGACGCCGAACTGAATTCCCTCGTGGTAGTGGGAATCTAGCGCGAGCTTTGGACCCGTTCAACCGGCAAATGCCTTTGCCGGAACGAAATTTTGCACGCCTCACGGTCTGGTGTCGCCCCAAGACGGAACGACACATCATGGAACTCACGACCGGTGCCATCCTGCGCCGTATCACCGAAACGCCGCTCTCCACGGCGGCGCACAAGCTCGCGACGATCATCCTCGACGGGATCGCCTGGAAGGATGGCTACAACGGCCTGGAGCGCGGAACAGCCGCGTTCACGCTGGCGCATCTCGCCGAGAAGATGGGAGTGTCGCGTCAGCACCTCACGGCACTGTTGGTCGAGCTTGCGGCTTCAGGATTGGCGCTGGTCCGGTGGAAGCCAAACGGTAAGTTCGCGCCGTGGCTCTTCAGGTTTGGGGGGCACGAGGCTGCCGATGCGCCGCCAGATGTCGTGTCAGCCTCAGGCGACACATCACTATCTAGAGACTCTAAGAACAAAACTATCTTTGCAGGCAGGATCGACATTGATGCAGGGAGCAACGTTTATCGCACACCTTGGGCGGATCTGATCAAGGCTGCGAAAGCGTCGCTCGCCTGCTGGAACGTCGATGCGCAGGTCATTTGGGAGCGCTTCCTTGCGTTCAACAGAGCGCGCGGGAATGCGGCAGTGCCAGCGGGGTTCCTTCTGGGCTTCATGCGCAGGTGGCGCACTGCGACGCCCAACATGCGTCGAGACCCTAAGAATGTATCCGCAGGACTGCGCGCGCCCGACCCGAAAGGGGAGGAACTCAAATATCTGATCCGGGGCGCCCCGAGCAAAAACAGGGGGTTCCATGAGTCGGATCTTTGCAGGTTGATCGGCCAAGCTGCCTACGAAGCACGTGTCCTCGACGTGGTCCGACAGTTCGGTTGCCCGAAGTTTGCGGCAATTCTTGCGGTGCACGGGCGCGCGGTGCTCGCAGGAGAGATATCACGTTAACCTTGGCCTGTTCTGCCTCACAGATTGAGGATGACCACATATATCGGCTCTGCCTCAATCTGTGTGGCGGAGGGGCAGCATTCTTGCCCTCAACAGTTCTGGCCCGGCTCGGCCGTACATGGCGCGTTTGAGGGTCTTCAGACGATTAATCTGACCTTCTGCTTGGCCGTTGCTCCAGGGCATCTCGATAGCGTTTTTTACCGCATCGAAATCCCGGTTCAATGTGCGTGCGAAGCGCACGATGGGCGCCAGGTCGGTTTCGATCGCGTCGTCGATCCATGCAGGGAGCGGGTCTGCCTCGCGGCCACGCAGGATACCGTTGAACCGCATGACGAGGCAGCGCATCGTTGCGAAGGCGGGAGAGCCAGCCTTGAGCGCGTCGACTTTCCGCGCCTGATCCGGGGTGAGTTTTCCGCGGGGTTTGATACACAGCGCTGCCGCGATGACCGGGGAGATCGCGTGCCCCGTTTCCGGGTCCCGGACTGGTTCCAGGATCTGGTGCTCCAAGGCAGGGCCCTTCGCTTGCTTTTCGGCTCTGCGCCACCCCGCCAGCAGCCGCTGCAAATGCGTCGGGCTCTCCTCGTAGCCACGCTCTCGGATCAGACGGAACAGGGCGCTTCCAGTTCGAATTCCGCCCTTCCAGCTTTGGCTCAGGAACTCTTCAAAGTACCACGGCGAAGTCGGCTTCAAAGCTGCCCGCCTGCGGTCCGGCGGCGTCTCGAACTGCAGCCATTTCGCGATGCTGCGACGAGGGAACCCTGTTCGCCGCCCAATCTCGCTGCAGGTAAGCCCCTGATTTCGAAGCGCATGGATGGTGGTGAAAATCTCTTCCCGAGACGTCCTGTGCGCAAGGCGGGACTTCAGAAGGCTTCCCTCTGCGGTGATATTGTCGGCGTCGGACAGCAGCGCCCTGCCGGTCGCACGGCCGTGAAGGTTCATCTGCTCCTCGATAGCCTGCCGCAGGTTCTGCACGATATGAAACCGGTCGGCGACCTGTTCCGCTTGCGGCGCGCCTTGCCGGGCAGCCTGGGCGTAGAGACCGCAGCGATCTCTGCTGATCACTTCCACCTCGGGATGTCGTTTCAGCCAGTCGGTGCAGGTGACCACATCACGATCTTCGAGAACATCGATGACCGCGCGACGCTCCAGATCGACGATGATCGTGCCGTAGGTCTGCGACTTCCGCCAGCTCCAGTCGTCGATCCCGATGACGGTCGGCGGCTCGGCAGTGTCTTGAGCACGGTTCTTCAGCTGCCTAAGCACCGTGTCATCACTGACCCCAAGGCCCAAGCGGTGCAAGAGCCGCTCGGCAGGCCGCCCGCCGGTCGCGTGCCCAAGATGGCTGACAATTTCCCCGACACGCGAAGTGCGCCGCGCAAAAGGACGCGCAATCGAGCCGATCTGGTCCGAGAAAGTCCGGCGCGGGCAGGCGGGTGCCAAACATCGCCAACGGCAAACCCAGAGGGTTACCGTAACCCCGTCACCATGGGCGGGATAATCCTGCAGCCGCCTACGCCGCCAGCCGTGACGACGTCGCGATTGCAATCCACAGTCTGGGCAGATGCCGTTTGGTGTCAGACTGCCGGATACAGTCCACCCGCCGGAATCGCGCCGCTCAACGCTTTGAACGGAAACATCGCTCCCGGGCGACCAGTGCTTCCTTGAAATCATCACTATCCCTCCTGAATCTTCCCGTTCTCAGGATAGTGCGCCACACAGATTGAGGCAGAGCCCGCCAGATGGCGCGCGACCATGGCGCTTGTCGCGGCGGTGCGCAGCGCCGTCAACAGCGTCATTTCGGTCAAGAGTTCAGGATAGCCGGTGTCGACACGCGCCAGAAGGCCGAAGGCGGTGACCGTCTGCAAGCCCGATTTCGTGTTCTTCGGGTGGCCGTTCACATATTTGAAACCGTAGCTGACCCCATCCGATGTCGGCATCAGCTAGATCACACCTTCGGCCGAATGGCTGGCCACGCGCGGCGTCTTGTCGAACAGGGTCCAGCGGCGGAAGTCGTCCTCGATATAGCGGGCAAGGTCGCGCAGCGCGGTCTCGACGCCGATGCTGTTGACCAGCCGCATCATGTTTTCCACGCTGACAAAGCGAATGAAGGCAAGGTCCGAGGGTTTGGGGGCGGTCATGGCGGTCCTTCAGGAATGGCTGCGGGTGGGCCGGTCAAAGACGCAGCGGCCGAACAGCGAGGCGGTCAGATCGACCATCAGAGCGGCGGTTCGCCCGCGATCGTCGAGAAACGGGTTCAGTTCCACAAGGTCCAGCGAGGTGACAAGCCCGCTGTCGTGCAGCATCTCCATCGCCAGATGCGCCTCGCGGAAGGTGGCGCCGCCCGGCACGGTGGTGCCGACGGCGGGCGCGATGGCGGGGTCGAGGAAATCGACATCCAGCGACAGGTGCAGCATGCCGTTCGCGGCCCTCACTGCGGCGATGAACTCGGCCAGCGGGGCGGCGATGCCGCGTTCGTCGATCTGGCGCATGTCGATGGCACGCATGCCCGCCGACTGAATCGCCGCGCGTTCCGGCCCGTCGACCGAGCGCAGGCCGATGAAGCAGATGTTTCGCGGCGGCACCGGATTCGCCATCGGCGGAAACCCGTCAAAGCCGGGCTGCCCGGTGACATAGCCGATGGGCGTGCCGTGCAGGTTGCCCGAGGCCGAGGTGGCCGGGCTGTGGATGTCGGGATGGGCATCCAGCCACAGGACGAACAGCGGTCGGCCTTTCGCCGCGGAGTGATCGGCCACGCCCGCCACGGTGCCCAGCGACAGCGCATGATCGCCGCCGAGGAAGATCGGAAAGCCGGTGGCCATCGCGTCACGGGCAGCATTCGACAGAAGCCTCGTCCATTCGATGTTTTCGGACCGGGCATGGACCTGCCCGGCGGGCGCGGGCGGCGGCGCCTTGGGGCCGGGCACGTCGCCCCGGTCCTCGACCCGCCAGCCAAGATCGGCCAGCGTCTCGGCAAGGCCCGCGACGCGATAGGCTTCTGGCCCCATCGAACAGCCGCGGCGGCGCTTGCCGCAATCAAGCGGCGCGCCGATCAGGATGCAGGTGCCGCCGCTCATGCCGACACCGCCGCCGTCACGATCACCTCGACCAGCAGGTCCGATCCGGCCAGCCGCGCCTCGCCGCAGGCCCGTGCAGGGGCGCAGCCTTCGGGCATCCACTCGTCCCACACCGCATTCATCGCGTCATAGTCGGCCATATGGGCAAGCCAGATCGTCGCTTGCAGGATGTCGCGGCGCGAGGATCCGGCTTCGGCCAGCAAGGCATCGACGCGGGACAGGCAGTCGCGGGTCTGCTCGGCCACGGTGGCGCCTGCGCCGACCTGTCCGCACAGCCAGATTGTGCCGTTGTGGCGGACGATGCGGCTCATCCGGGCGGTGGTGTGGAAACGCTCGATCATTTGATCCCCATGGGTGGTGCGACGGCGGCGGCGGCGGGTTCGCGGCGGCGTTCCAGATGGCGCAGATAGCGCCGCTCCAGCCAACGGAAGACCCGGGTGATGGCAAAGACGATGATGAAGTAGAGGACGGCCGCGGTGATCAGCCCCTCATAGGCCAGGTAGTAGCGCCCGTTCAGCCAGCGGCCGACGCCAAGTATGTCCTGCAGGGTGATGGTACTGGCCACGACCGAGCCGTGCAGCATGAAGATCACCTCATTGGAGTAGGCAGGAATGGCGCGGCGAAAGGCCGACGGCAGGATGATGCGGCGCAAGCGTCCGCAGTAGGAATGGCCGGTGGCGATCGCCGCCTCGACCTCGCCTGCGGGCGTATCGACGATGGCGCCGCGCAACAGCTCGGTCGAATAGGCGGCGGTGTTCAGGGTGAAGGCAATCAGCGCGCACCACCAGGCCTGCGACAGTACGGGATCCCACAGCCACGAGTCGCGGATGAAGGCAAATTGGCCCGCGCCGTAATAAAGCAGATAGGTCTGCACCAACAGCGGCGTGCCGCGAAAGACATAGGTATAGGTCCAGACCAGCGGGTTCAGCACCCGGTGGCGCGACGCACGGGCAATGGCCAGCGGCACGGCAAGCGCGGCGCCAAGCGCCAGCGACAGGAAGGTCAGGCCCAGCGTCACCCGCACGCCGACCAGGAAACGGTCGAAATTCTGGGCGATCAGCGGCAGGTCCAGCGGGAACCAGTTCAGAAAGGTTTCCATCGCTCAGGCCCTTTGCACGCCGCGGCTGTAGCGCCGTTCCAGTGCACGCAGGCCCAGGTCCGACAGCGCCGTCAGGCCAAGATAGATCACGAAGGCCGCCGCCATGAAGGTGAACAGCGCGTCAGTCGACCGGCCCGCCGCAAAGGCGTTGTAGACCAGATCCTGCAAGCCGATGACCGAGACCAGCGCCGTCGTCTTCAGCTGCACCAGCCAGTTGTTGCCGAAACCGGGCAGGGCATAGCGCACCATCTGCGGCCAGACGATGCGGCGGAACAGAAGCGGGCGCGACATGCCGATGCTGATTCCGGCTTCGATCTGGCCTCGCGGGATGGCAAGGATCGCACCGCGGAAGGTTTCGGTGAAGTAGGCGCCGAAGATCACGCCGATGGTCAGGGCGCCGGCGGCGAACTGGCTGACCTCGAGATAATCCCAGAGGCCGGTGGCAGCGCCGATGGCGTTCAGCGTGACCTGCCCGCCGAAGAAGACCAGCATGATCAGCACAAGGTCCGGCACGCCGCGCACCAGCGTCGTATAGGCGCCGGCCAGCGCCCTTGCGGTGCGGTTGGCCGATAGTTTCGCCCAGGCGCCGATCAGCCCCAGAGCCACCGAAAAGAACAGCGAGGCCAGCGCAATCTGAACCGTTGTCACCAGCCCGGCCCAAAGCTGTGATCGGTATTCGATAAGAAGATCCATGCCTGACCTCACGCAAAGGCCGGGGGCGCGGGATGCGCCCCCGGGGTCCGGTTACATCCCGTCGGGACGGCCGCCGTAGATGTCGAAGGGGAAATACTTGTCGTTGACGGTCTTGTAGGTGCCGTTGTCGCGGATCGCGGTGATCGCCGCGCTGAAGGCGTCGCGCAGTTCTTCCTCACCCTGGCGCACGGCAATGCCCACGCCTTCGCCATAGCAATCGACATCGGTATGATCGCCGGCAAGGAAGGCAAAATCCGCGCCCTCGGGTTTGGACAGGAAGCTTTCCTGCGAGATCAGCGAATCCGACAGTTGCGCGTCGATCCGGCCAAGGGCAAGGTCGCTGAACACTTCTTCCTGCGTGCCGTAAAGGACGATTTCCGCCTCGGGGAACATCTTTTCGGCATAGCACTGGTGGGTCGAGCCGCGCTGCACGCCCAGACGCTTGCCAGCCAGCCCTGTCGCCGTGCCTTCAAGGCCGGAGTCCTTCTTCGCCACCACCCGCGCCGGGGTCTT
>JAYRJH010000148.1:0-7306 GCA_041906415.1 Sphingomonas sp.
GACGTGACGCTCTCAAGCTCGCATCCGCAGGGCGGCAACGCGCGCGGGGTGGATCGCGCGCATGGCGTGGTCGATCTCGATTGCCGGGTCCACGGCACCGCCAATGTGCTCGTCACCGACGCCAGCACCTTTTCGAGCTGTATCCGCGTCAATGCGCAGCTCACGACCATGGCGATGGCGCATTACGCCACGGCGATCGCGCCGTTCTGACCGGACCGCGCCGTGGCGTTGAGAGGAGGCTAGGGCGCGACCAGCGCGACGCCCGCCATGATCGCCAGCCCAGCGAGACCGGCCAGCGCGCCCTCCGGCCGTCTCGCCGTGATCCGGCTGCGGGGGAGCAATTCGCAGACGCCGAGATAAAGGAACCCGCCGGCGAACAATCCCAGCATCAGCGCGAGATCCCTTTCCCCGACCGGCAACCATTCGCCGGAGCAGGCGCCGAGCACCGGAGCCAGGGCGCTGGCCAGCAACCAGCGATGGGTGCGGTGCGCCGCGCTCGACGCCATGGTCAGGCCGACCATGTTCGCCCCGTCCGCAAGCTTGTGCGCGAGGATCGCGGCCGTGACGGCCCAACCGGCGGAAGACGAGGCGTGGAAGGCAAGTCCGATCCCCAATCCGTCCATGAAGCTGTGGAGCAGGACGGAGAAGCGCCCGAACAGCGCACCCGAGGGTATCCGGTGGAGCAGCGCGAAAGCAGCGAATCCCCCCGCCATCGCGGCCGATGCCCGGCTTGCGGAAAGGCGACCCGCGTGCAGCGCCTCCGGCATGAGATGGAGCAGCGACAGACCGATCATGAACCCGGCGGTGAGGCCGAAGATCAGCAGGCGATGGCGGCTCAGCCGTATCGCCATCAGGCCGCCGGCATAGGTCGCCAGCCCGGCGATCGATCCGGAAAGCAGCGGCCATATCGCGTTCAAGGAACGCCTGCCTTGCCGGAGGCGGGGGCGAAGGGATCGATGACGAGCAGCAGCCGGGCGCCGCCCATGCCGACGATCGGGGGCGAACGATGGAGGATTTCCGGCCGGTCCACCGCCAGCAGTCCCTTGAACATGGCGGCCGCATGTGTCGGCAACTGGTGGATCACGTCCGGCGCATCCGCCGCGATCCATTGCGTGCCGGGACCATGCAATGTGGTCAGCAGACGCGCGGTGACGTGATCGGCATGGAAGCGGCGGCAGGCATCCGTTTCAATGATCTCCAGCCGGATCGTCACCGCGCCGCAAGCCATGATCGCTGCGAAGCGGCGGGCGAGCATCGCGATCTCATCCCGCAGCGCAGGGCGCAGCTTCTCCGGATAGCCCGCCCCGATGAGCCCTTCGGCGATCCCGCCATCCAGTTCCTCGACCGGCGCGGAGAAATCGAGGTCGTCGATCGCGTTCCAGTCCAGCGCGCCGATCCCGGCGAGGCCGGGCGCCGGTGGACGATGCCAGACCGCGAGATGCGTGGCGCCCTCCGCGATCCGGCGCAGGATCGCGGCGTCCCGGCCTTCGGCCAGCACGCCTTCCCCCGGCGACGGGAGATTCGCTGTAGTCCTCATCACGCCCTCTGCTAAAATCCAATGATACACTATATCATTGGTGGGCGCTGGACAATATCCCTCCGCAACGGGCGGGCAAGGGGCGAGGCGCCATTCCGGGGAGGCGCTTCGGCCAGGCTATGCGCCCGGTCGCTGCTTGCGCGCCGCCGCCGTCGTCATGCCATTGTTGCTCCGATCGCGATCCGGGGTGCGGTGGTCGGGGTCGAGCGTCGCGCCGGTGACGGTCTTGCCCGGCTCCACGATCACGTCGGTTGCGGACTGGCGGATCCAGCTTTCGGCCGGCAGGCGGTAATCGTGATGCGTTCCGTCGCTGAAATCCACGCGGAGCGTCACGGGCATCACCAGCCTGTCGCGGCTTGCGACGGTGATCGCTGTCCCCTTGGCGGGATCGCCGCCCACGGGCGCGATCTTCTCCACCGCGAGGTCGAGCTGCCAGTTGTTGGCATACCAGCCGCGCCACCACCATGAGAGGTCCTCGCCCCCCTCGCTCTCCATCGCGCGGAAGAAGTCGGCCGGCTTCGGATGCCTGAACGCCCAGGCGGCGATAAAGCGGCGGAAGGCGGGATCGAAGCGTTCCGGCCCCAATATCTCCTCGCGCAGCAGCTTCAGCCCGAGCGCCGATTTGAAATAGGTGACGGGGTGACGGTATTTCTCGATCACCGTGTCGGCGCGGCTGAGGATCGGCGGGGCCTGCGGGTCGGCCAGGATCGGCAGAATTTCATCCGCCGGGTTGCCGCCGCCCGGCGCGAACTCGCTGTCGCGCTTGGGCGCATATTCGCCGCGGTTGAAATCGTCGGATTCATAGACGTCGATGAAGGTATTGAAGCCTTCGTCCATCCACGCGTCGCGCCGCTCGTCGAAGCCGACGATCATCGGGAACCAGCTGTGGCCGATCTCGTGCGCGGATCGCCAGAACAGCTCCTTGCCGGCATCGTCTATCCCGTCGAAGACGATGCCGGGATATTCCATCCCGGTCGCGGGTCCGGCGATGTTGATCGCCGCCGGCCACGGATAGGGGAACCAGCGCTTCGAGAAATTCTCCACCGCGTCCTTGAGATATTCGGTGGAGCGCCCCCAACGCTCCCGCCCCTGGCTTTCCGCCGGGTAGAAGGACATGGCGAGCGCGCTTTTCCCCTCCGGCAGGTTGATGCGCGCGGCGTCCCAGGCGAAGACGGGCGAGGCGCTGAACGCGACGTCGCGGGTGTTCGCCATGCGGAAATGCCAGGTGAGCGTGCCGCCGCGCCTCGGCCGGGATGCCGGGTCGCGGATTTCGGAAGGCGCGCGGATCATCACCGTGGCGTCGCTGCTCCGCGCCTTGTCCAGCCGCGCGCGCTGGGTGGCGGTGAGCACGTCCTCCGGGTTCACCAGCTCGCCCGAGCCGGCGACGATCATGTTGCCCGGCACCGTCACCCAATAATCGAAATCGCCATATTCGAGATAGAATTCCTGCGCGAGATAGGGGAGCGTGTCCCAGCCCCGGATGTCGTCATAGACGGCCATGCGCGGATACCATTGGGCGAGGTCGTAGATCGGGCCGTCCTTCGTCTTGCCCCACGCCATGCGCCCGCCCCATTCGCCGGGGATGGTGAAGCGGTAGCGGATGCGCAGCCTCGCTTTCGCGCCCTTCGCGGCGAGCGGGGAGGGCAGGTCGATGCGCATCCGTGTGTCGCTGGTGACGGTGCGGACCGGCACGAAGGCCCCGTTCACCTCCGCCTCCACGCCCTCGATCACGAAACCTTGGGTCGAGGCCGGGCGGGCGCGGCCGCCGGCGTAGGTGGAACGGCTGTCCGGCTTGTAGATGTTCTGATCGAGCTGGAGCCACAGCACGTCGAGCGTGTCGGGGCTGTTGTTGGTATAGACGATCTCTTCCGTGGCGCTGAGCGTCGGCCCCTTTTCATCGAGCGTGGCGCGGATCGCGTAATCGGCGCGGTTCTGCCAATAGGCAGGTCCCGGCAACCCGTTGGAAGAACGATAGACGTTCACCGACTGGCGCATGTCGAACGGCGCGAAGGTTTCGCGCGGGGCATAGGATTGCGCGGTTGCGGCGCAAGGCGCGATGCAAGCGGCCAGCGCCGCCAGGGCGCAGCTGATGTCACGGGCGCGGCCGCGCCGGTCCCCGGTGGCATTGCGCGCGCGCAGCGCTTCCGAAAAAGTTACGGGAAAACGCCTCATATCGACAACCGCCTCCAAAAATTCGCCGGCCATTCATCGCCCAGTTTCGGTGAGGAAGGAATGCACAGCTTTCGGCTTCCGGCATTCGATAGCGGAACTGACGCCGGCCTCAGCTGTCTTTCCGGCGACATTCAGGTATCGAGACAACCGCGCGCACCCATCGGACCAAGCGCATCGGGTCTGGCTGGGGCGGCAGGATTCGAACCTGCGTATGACGGTACCAAAAACCGTTGCCTTACCGCTTGGCGACGCCCCAGCATTGACGGCGGACGCGCCCCTTAGCGCGGGTTGGCGCGTGCCGCAATTCTCAATCATGAACCGGCGCGCCGCAGCGCGGCGGCCGGCCCATGCGCCTTATTTCGCCGCGCCGGTGCGATAGCGATCGAACCAAGCGATGATTGCCGATGCCTTGGCCGCGCTTTGCGAGGGGCGGGAGGCGATGCCGCCGTGGCTCGCGCCCGGCACCTTCACCAAAGCGGTCGGCACGCCGCGGATCTGGAGGGCGGCGTAATATTGCTCGCTCTCGCTGACGGGGGTGCGATAATCCTCGCTGCCGACGACCACCAGGGTGGGCGTCTTCACATTGCCGACGAGGCTGAGCGGCGAGCGCTTCCAATAGCCCATCGGGTCTTCCCACGGCATCTTGCTGAACCAGTAGCGCGAGGTGAACAGGGTGCCGTCCATCGTCAGCGCCTCGCTGATCCAGTTGATGACGGGCTTCTGCGTCGCGGCGGCCTTGAAACGATCGGTCTTGCCGACGATCCAGGCGGTCAGCACGCCGCCGCCCGATCCGCCTGTGACGAACAGATTCTCCGGGTCCGCCGTGCCGTCCGCGATCGCGGCGTCGACGGCGGCCATCAGGTCGTCGTAATCAGCGCTGGGGTAGTTCTTGTCGATCAGGTTGGCGAACTCCGCGCCATAGGAGGTGGAGCCGCGCGGGTTGGTCCACAGCACGGCATAGCCGGCGGCGGCATAGAGCTGCATATCGGTGGCGAAGCCGGGGCTGTAGGCGCTGTTCGGCCCGCCGTGGATCTCGAGGATCAGCGGCACCTTCTGCCCCGGCTGGCGGCCCGGCGGGGTGGCGAGCCACGCGTCGATCGCGCGGCCGTCCGGCGCCTTCACCGCGATCTTGCGGACGGGGGCGAGCGCCTTGCCCTCCAGCAGGTTGGCGTTGAGGCTGGTCAGCCGCCGCGCCTTGCCGCCGCTCCACACCCACACATCGGCGGGCGCGCTGGCGTCGCCGCCGGTATAGGCGATCACGCCGTTGCGCGAGACGGAGAAATCGCCGCCGGTATAGGGCCGGTCCAGCCCGCCGCCCGCGACATTCTCGATGATCGGGGAGAGGCGGCCGTCCAGCCCGATCTTCGCGATCCTGCGCTGTCCGCGATCGTCGTAGCTGGCGTAGAGATTGTTGCCGTCCGCCCAGGCGATATCCTCGATCGCGCGGTCGAGCGATCCGGTCAGCGAGCGCGGTGCCTCGGCCGCGCGGCCGCCGATATAGAGCTGCGTGTTCTCATAACTGCGGCGATGATCGTCGAAGCCGAGCCAGGCGATGCGCGATCCGTCCGGCGAAAAGGCGGCGGCATAATCCGGCCCGTCGCGCGTGGTGAGCGTGCGCAGGTTGCCGCTCGCCACGTCCACCGCGATCACCTCGCTGTTCATCACCTGGCGATCGGCGTCCGGCCCGCGGATGGCGGAGAACAGGATCGACTGGCCGTCCCTGCTCCACGAAAGGGGGCCGCCGTCGTCGAACGGGCCGAAGGTGAGCTGGCGCGCGCCGCCGCCGTCCGCCGACACCACGAACAGGTGGCTGCGCTCCGGCTTGATATAGCCGCCGCCGTCCGCGCGATAGGTGATGCGGTCGATCACCTCCAGCGGCTTGGCCCATTTCGCGCCTTCCGGCTTGGGCGGGGCCTTGCCGAGATGCGTCGCCTCGCCGGTGACATTGGCGACATAGGCGAGCCTGCGTCCGTCCGGCGACCAGGAGAGGCCGTTCGGGCTGTCCGGCATCGAGGTGACGGCGGAGGCAGCGCCGCCCGAAAGATAGCGGACGAACAATTGCGTGCCGCTCTCCCCGTCCGTCGCGACATAGGCGATGCGCGTCCCGTCCGGCGACCAGCGCGGGCTGGAGCCGCTCGCCGCGAACGGCGTCTGCCGCCCGCTCGCCACGTCGATCAGCCAGAGCGACGATTTCATCCGGTCCGTCATCACATCGCCCGAGCGGCGGACGTAGACGATGGTGCGGCCGTCAGGGCTGATCTGCGGATCGGCGGCGATGGAAAGCTGGAACAGGTCACTGCCGGTGAAGGCGCGGGAGGGCGCGTCGGTGGCGGACGGCGCTTCCGCCAGCGCCGGCACGGCGGCCGTGACAAGAAGAAGGGCGGCGATCAGGCGCATGTGATTCCCCAGGATTTTTATGGTCTGGGCGGATGGATGCGGCGCGATGCCCGCGCTGGCAAGCGCCTTGTGCGGTCAGGCCATCATATCGAAGGTGGCGAGCTTCAGCATCTGCGTGGTTTCGGCGAGGATCGCATCCTCCGACATGCCGCGACGCTGATCCGGCTGGCCAGCCAGCTCGAGCAGGCGGTGCCATGGAGCGGGCGAAAGCCGCCGATCTGGGGCTAGGCCCATGGGCGTCGCCGTCAGGTCATGACGGATTTGTCATGGTGCGCCCATAAGGTTTCAAGCGCGGTTGCCGCATGGTGACGGCAAGATATGCACCATGCCGCGCCGCTTCCGCCCTCCCTTCATCGATCCGCGCCGGAACGCCGCGCGATGAACGGGCTGCGCATGGCGGGCTGGTCCGCATTGGGCGCGGCGGCGATCGGCGCCGGCGCCTTCGGCCTGCTCGCCGGCAGCAACTCCCACACGGCTTCCCATGGCGCGATCGGCGGGGCGACCTATGCCCCCGTGGTCCGCGCGGGCCATCACGCGCTGGTCGTCACCAGCCTGCGCACCGGCGGCACGGAGGCGGCGGCCGGGCTGAAAGTGGGGGACATGGTGGAGGCGGTGGACGGCGCGCCCGAAGCCTCGCTCCCCGTCCTGCGCGCGGCGGAGACGCGCCCCGCGCCTGTCGTGCTGACCGTGAAGCGCGACGGTGGTGACGTATTCACCCTCAGGCTGCTAAAGGGAGCGCCTGGAGGCGCGATTTGAGCAAGATCCTGTTGGTCGAAGACGATGATTCGACCGCCGACTATATCTCCAACGGCCTGAGCGAGGCGGGGTTCGTCGTCGATCGCGTCGATAATGGGCGGGACGGCCTGTTCCAGGCGACGGACGGGGGTTACGACTGCATCGTGCTGGACCGGATGCTACCGGGGCTGGACGGCATGGCCGCGCTGGCCGCGATCCGCGCGGCGGGCGTGACGACGCCGGTGCTGATCCTCTCTGCGATGAGCACGCCGGAGGATCGTGTGGCGGGCCTCACCTCGGGCTCGGACGATTATCTGACCAAGCCGTTCGTCTTCGCCGAGCTGCTCGCGCGCGTGCGGCTGCTGGTGCGGCGCGGGCAGACGACCGGCAATGCCCCGGAGACGAAGCTGGTCTGCGACGATCTGGAGATGGACCTGCTCGCCCATCGCGTGAAGCGCGCCGGCA
>JAYRJH010000149.1:0-7229 GCA_041906415.1 Sphingomonas sp.
AGATCGTGCTCATCAACGACGGCTCGCGCGACGATAGCTGGCCGATCATGCTGCGCCTTTCCGCCGCCGACCCCCGCGTGGTGGCGATCAACCTGTCGCGCAATCACGGCCACCAGCTCGCTCTCACCGCCGGGCTGGACCTGTGCTGCGGCGAGCAGATCCTGATCCTCGACGCCGATTTGCAGGACCCGCCCGAGCTTCTGGCGGAGATGCGCGAGACGATGAAGCGCGAGGAGGCGGACGTGGTCTATGCCGTCCGCCGCAAGCGCGACGGCGAAACCTTCTTCAAGAAGGCGACGGCCGCCGCTTTCTACCGCGTGCTCGATCGCGTGACGGACACGCCCATCCCGCTCGACACAGGTGATTTCCGCCTGATGACCCGCCGCGCCCTCGATGCGTTCCTGGCGCTGCCGGAACAGGCGCGCTTCATCCGGGGGATGGTGGCCTGGGTCGGTTTCCGGCAGGTGCCGTTTCCGTATGACCGCGCGGAGCGCCATGCGGGCGAAACCAATTATCCGCTGTCGAAGATGCTGCGCCTCGCCTTCGATGCGGTGACAGGCTTCTCCACCGCGCCGCTGCGCTTCGCCAGCCATGCCTCGGTGGCGCTGGCGGGGGCCTCGCTGCTGCTGCTTTTCTATATCGCCTGGGGTTATTTCGAAGGCAGCCCGGTGCAGGGCTGGACCTCCACCATGCTGGTCGTCACGGTGCTGAGCGCGGTGCAGATGTTCGTGCTGGGGATGATCGGCGAATATCTGGGGCGGCTCTATATCGAATCGAAACGACGGCCGCTCTATCTGGTCGCGGATATCGCCGGGCCGGTGCGCGGTCGCGCCTCGCTCGGCTTCCGCGCGGAGCAGCCGGATGACGCTAAGTGATTCTTTCAATCGCCTGACAGCCCGGTTCAGCCGATATTCGCCACCACTCGGATAGCAAGGCACCATCGAAAGGGCCGGCTGGTGCGCCGGCGATGGAGTGACCGGGAATGAAGAAGGTGATTTCCGCTGCGCTGATGGCCGCCGCCTCGCTGCTGCCGCTATCGGCTTTCGCGCAGAATGACCAGCATCGTGGCGGCTGGGATCGTCCGCACGGCAACTGGCAGCGCCCGTCCGCGCCGCAGGGTCAGGCTCCGCAGGCGCGTCCGCAAATCCAGCCGCAGGCCCAGCCGCGCCCGCAGTTTCAACCGCGTCCGCAGGCCCAGCCGCAGCAGCGTCCCCAGTGGAACGGCGACCAGCGCCCGCAATGGCAGGGGCAACAGGGCCGCCCGCAAGGCAATTGGCAGCGCCCCGGCAACAACGATGGCCAGCGCCCGCAATGGGGCCAGCGCCCACAATGGAGTCAGCAGCCGGGACAGAATGTCCGGCCGGGCCACGAGCGGCCCGATATGCCGCCGGTCGCCGGCAATGCGCAGCGCCCGAACTGGCAACAGTCGATGATGGACAACGCCCGGCGGCAGAACTGGCAGCAGGGCCGTCCGGACAACCGTCCGCAAGGCTGGCGGGATAACGGCCGCAACGATCGCAACTGGAACAACAACCGTCCGGGCTACAACGACAATCGCTTCGCCGATACCAATCGCGGCGGCCGGTGGAATCGCGACTGGCGACGGGACCGCCGCTATGACTGGAGCGGTTATCGCTACCAGAACCGGCAAGCCTTCCACCTGCCGCGTTATTATGCGCCGCGCGGATGGGATTATGGCTATCGCCGCTTCTCGGTCGGCATGATGATGTCGCAGATGCTGTTCGCGCAGGATTATTGGATCGACGATCCCTGGGCCTATCGCCTGCCGGAAGTATACGGCCCGTATCGCTGGGTGCGCTATTACAATGATGCGCTGCTGGTCGATATCTATTCCGGCCAGGTGGTGGACGTGATCTACGACATCTTCTGGTAGGCGAAGCGACGGGCGGGCGTCGGATGTTCCGGCGCCCGTCTTGTTTTCCGGCGCGCGCCGGGCAAAGTGCGCCGCCATGACGATCAGTTACGGACCTCCCGGAAGCCCTTCGCCGTTGCGGCAGTTCATCGGCCAGCAGGTGCAGGCGCGGCTCGACGCCGATCCGCGCATGGAGCGGCTGCCAAGCGATCTCGCCGTCGCCTATCGCTGTCGCGATTATCTGGACGAAGCGAGATGCACGCGCCTGATCGAGATGATCGACGCGAACCGCCGGCCCTCCACCCTGCTCTCCGATCGGGGCGATGTCGCTTTCCGCACCAGCGAAAGCTGCGATCTCGATCGCTGGGCGGCGGAGGTGCGCGCGATCGACGAGGGCATCGCCGGCTTGCTGGGCATCGCGCCGGAAAATGCGGAGACGATGCAGGGGCAGCGTTATGCCGTGGGCCAGCATTTCCGCCCGCATCACGATTATTTTCACGAGGGCGAAAGCTATTGGCCCGCGATGAAGGCCACCGGCGGCCAGCGGACATGGACGGCGATGATCTACCTCAACGAGGTGGAGGAAGGCGGCGCGACCTGGTTCCCGCAGGCGGGGCTGCGTGTCGCGCCCAGGCGCGGGATGCTGCTGGTGTGGAACAATATGAATCCGGACGGCAGCCCGAACACCGCGACGCTTCACGAGGGATCGGCCGTTACGGAGGGGGTGAAATATATCGTCACCAAATGGTTTCGCGAAAGCGCCTGGACCATATCGGGTGAGCGCGCGCAGCCCTATTGAGGCTTTATGCGCGGATGAAACCTGCCATTAAGGCGCGATGGCATCCCCCGTTCTCGGCATAGAATGTTCGATCCTCGGTCAGCCGTGGCGCTGGCGCGCGCTGGCGGCGGACCAGCGCGAGGATTTCGCGCCTGACGATCTCGTGACGCAGCTTCTGCTGGCGCGCGGCTGCCCGCGTGAGGCGCTTGACCTGCATCGCACGCCAACGATCCGCGGCTTCATGCCGGACCCCTCGATCTTCCGCGACATGGACCGCGCCGCCGCGCGCCTGGCCGATGCTGTGGAAGCGGGGGAGAAGGTCGCGATCTTCGGCGATTATGACGTGGACGGCGCCACATCGGCGGCGCTGATGATCCTGCTGCTGCGCGCATTGGGGCTGGAGCCGCGCCCCTATATTCCCGATCGCCTGATGGAGGGCTATGGGCCTTCCGGCGCTGCGCTGACGCGGCTGGCGGGCGAGGGGGCGACCCTGATCGTAACGGTCGATTGCGGCGCGCAGGCGTTCGATGCGCTGGAGGCCGCGCGCGCCGTGCCGGTGGACGTGATCGTGGTCGATCACCACCAATGCGCCACCGCGCTGCCGCCCGCGCTTGCGCTGGTGAACCCCAACCGGCTGGACGAGGACGAGGGCAAGGCGCACGGCCATCTCGCGGCGGTGGGCGTGGCCTTCCTCCTTGGCGCGGCCTTGCTGCGGACATTGCGCGCGCGCGGCTGGTTCGCGGCGCGCGCGGAGCCTCGCCTGATCGACTTTCTCGATATCGTGGCGCTCGGCACGGTGGCGGACGTGGCGCAGCTTCGCGGCCTCAACCGCGCCTTCGTGGCGCAAGGGCTGAAGGTGATGACCGGCCGCCGCAACATCGGCCTCTCCGCGCTGATGGAGGCCGCGCGCCTCACCCGCGCGCCGACCGCGACCGATCTCGGCTTCGCGCTTGGTCCGCGCATCAATGCCGGCGGGCGCGTGGGTCGCGCCGACCTCGGCGTGCGTCTGCTCACTACGCGGGATCCGGTCGAGGCGCGTGAGATCGCCACCGAACTGGACCGCCTCAACGAGGAACGCCGCGCGATCGAGATGGCGGTTCAGGAGGCGGCCGAATCCCGTCTGGATGCGGGCCGCATGGTGACGGTGGTGGCCGGCGAAGGCTGGCACCCCGGCGTGATCGGCATCGTCGCCGGGCGCCTGAAGGAGAAGCTCGGCCGCCCCGCAATCGTCATCGCGCTGGACGAGGCGGGCGTCGGCAAGGGATCCGGCCGTTCGATCACCGGCGTCGATCTCGGGCAGGCTGTGCTGGCGGCCAAGGAAGCCGGGCTATTGGTCGCTGGCGGCGGCCACGCCATGGCGGCGGGCCTGACGATCGATGCGGGTAAGGTGAATGCGCTCGCCGATTTCCTCGAGGAGCGGCTGGCGGGAAAAGTGGCGGCGGCGGTGGCCGATCGTGCACTGCTGGTCGATTCGATCCACGCGCCAGGCGGCGTGACGCCGGAACTGGTCGCCGCGCTGGAAGCGGGTGGGCCTTATGGCACCGGCTGGCCCTCGCCGCGCGTGGCGGTAGGGCGTGTGCGCGCGGTGCGGGCGGATATTGTCGGCAATGGCCATGTCCGCGCGATCGTGGCGGGTGACGACGGCCGCAGCTTCAAGGCGATGGCCTTTCGCGCGGCCGACACGGCGCTGGGGCAGGCGCTGCTCGGCGCGGATACCCACCGTCGCCTGTGGCTGGCGGGGCGCGCGAAGGTGGACACCTGGGGACAGCGCCCGGCAGCCGAATTGCACCTCGACGATGCGGCATGGGCGGATTGAGCGATTGCCTGCTTGACCACACCGTTCCGCTCGCCTAACTGGCGCCCTCCGCACAGCGGCCCCTTCGTCTAGCGGTTAGGACGCGGCCCTTTCACGGCTGAAACACGGGTTCGATTCCCGTAGGGGTCACCACGCTTTGTCCAGAGCATGGTCCTGTTTTCCCTTGCGGTTCCCCGATTCGCTTCTGCGGCGTCCCGTCCAGCGCCCACGCGGAATTAGAACTTTATCAAAGTCATTGGTCTAGCGGGGGACGTGATGTCGATACGCTCCTTCGCCTCGATCATCCTGCTCGCAATCCTGACAGGCGCGATCAGCCTGTGCATAGCGGCTGCGACGGGTGGGATTTCGCGCAGTTTCATCGATCCGGATGAATCCGCGCATTATATCAATACCCTGTTCATCGCCGACTGGCTGAGGGCGGGATTGCCTTCCCCGATGCAGTTCGCGCGCGGTTTCTATGCGCATTTCCCGAAGCTTTCGATCGGGCACTGGCCGCCGGGCTGGTATGCCTTCCTCGCGCCGGGCTTTGCGCTTGCGCGGCCGTCGCCCTTCGGCGCGGCGGTATTCAGCGCATTTGTCGCGGGGCTGCCGGCGGTGCTGACCGCATGGGGCGTGCGGCGATGTGGCGCGCCACGGCTGGCGGTGGCGGCGGCGCTGGTCACGCTCGTTCTGCCGCTGACGATCGAGAGCGCGCGCAATTTCCTGCTCGATCAGCCGGTGACGCTGGTCGCCGGGCTCGCGGCGATCGCGTGGCTGACGGCGGCGCAGCGGCCCGGATGGTGGCGTTTCGCCCTGTTCGGGGCGCTGGCCGCCTTTGCTGCGCTAGTAAAGGGCAATGGCTTGCTGGTCGCGCTGATCCCGCCGATCGAGATCGCGTTGTCGCGGCGCTGGGTATTGCTGCGCGATCTGCGCTTGTGGGCGGCGGGGGCGGCTGCGTTGCTCGTCATCGTGCCATGGTATCTGGTGTCGTTCCGTATTTCCGCGGGCGGCTTCAACTATGCGCCAGGGCTGGATTATGCGTGGGAGGCGCTAGCCTATAATTGCGCCGCGATCCTCGCGAATATCGGCTGGGTCGGCGTGCTGCTCGCGGTGATCGGCGCGGTTGCGGGCTTTCGCGAAGTTGCGGCACGGCTAGCGCTGGCGGTGATCGTGGCGACCCTGGTCTGCCAGTCGGCGATCCCGGTCGCGCTGGCCGATCGCTATATCCTGCCGTTGCTGCCATGGGGCGTGGTGCTGGGGGCGCTTGGCGTGCGGTTCCTGTGGGAGCGCATGCGTATCCTTGCGGTGGCGCTGGGCGTCGGCGCGCTTGTTGTGCCCGCCATGGCTTTCGCCAATCTCGCTCCCAAGCCCGATATCGGCGCACCGGCCATCGCCGATGTCATGGTGCGTTCTCCCGGTATCTGGATGGTCGATGGACGAGCCGGAGGGGAAGGGGCGATCATCGCGGCGGCGGCCTATGCCGACGCGGGAAAGCGCCGCCTGTGGGTGGCGCGCGCCTCGCAATGGCTTTCGACCAGCGATTTCATGGGCCGGGATTATCGCCTGTCCGTCCATTCGCCGGAGGAAGCGGCAGGGGTGCTGGACCGGCTGGGCGCGCGTGGCGTCGTGGTGATCCGCGAGAAGATGCGGCCAGCTTATCCCCATAGCGTGATCCTGCTGCGCGCCATGACGCCGCCCTGGTTCGCCGTAGCGCAGCGGCCTTTCCCGCGTGGCGATGGCGTAACGAACGTGGCGCGGCGTGCGGCACCTGTGGAGCCGCATCCCGAATTGCTGAGCGACGGGGCCGGATCGCGCAATTTCCAGATGATGGGAAAATTCTGAAGCGGCCTTAGCCCTCCGCTTTCTTCCCGATCGCTGCCGCGAGCGACGCAGTCGCGCTCCCGCGCCGTGCGGGCTGCGGCTGATCGGGGGAGGGGGACCAGCCGGTCAGGTAGAGGATCGCGAAATGCTCGGTCGTTCGCCCGTCCGCATCGGCGCGCGCGGCGAAGGCGGCTGTTGCGCGGGCGAGCGTGTCGCGACGCATCGCGCGCCGTCCTGCAAGGAGATTGCCCGCGCCCATGAAGCGCAGGTCATCCAGCAGCCGCCCGAAGCTTGCGTAGCGGACGTCGAGCGTCTCGATATCCGCCACCGGCAGGGTCAGCCCCGCGCGCAGCAGCAGGTCGCCCGCCGCACGCACGTCGATCTGCGGGTGGATATGCGGCGCGGGCCGGTCGCCCTCCGCCTCGCGCAGCACGGCGCGCAGCATCGGCAGGGTGGTGGCGCTGGTTAAGGCGGCGAGAAATAACCCGTCAGGCCGCAGCGCGCGGCGGGCGAGGGTGAGCGCGCCGGGCAGATCGTTCACCGTATCGAGCACGCCGGCGGAGACGATCAGATCGAACGACCCGTCCGCGAAGGGCAGCCGGTCCTCATCGGCCTGCACGCCGCCGGCCATGGCGGCGAAGCGATACCCTGCGTCCAGCCGCGCGATCCGCGCGCCGGGGAGGGTGAAGCCGCCGCCGAAGCTGCCCAGATCAAGCACGTCGCGGAACGTGCGCTTCACGCTCGCCAGCCGGTCGTGCAGCCC
Organism: Sphingomonas sp.; assembly: GCA_041906415.1. Classification (GTDB taxonomy): domain Bacteria; phylum Pseudomonadota; class Alphaproteobacteria; order Sphingomonadales; family Sphingomonadaceae; genus Sphingomonas. The sequence continues at coordinate 7,031 of JAYRJH010000149.1, forward strand.
GTCGAGCATCGCGGCGCGCAGGAAATCATGCTCGGCATAGCGGCCCGCTATGCGATCACGGCGGAGGCGGCGCGCGGCGCGGTCGAAAATCTCGGGAGCGGACATCGAGGGGCTTGTGCCCGCAGCCGTTCGGCGGGACAAGTGGGCGAGGGGGGAAAGGGATGCGCGAAGCTCTGGGCCGGGCGCTCGCCATGGCCCT
>JAYRJH010000150.1:0-7172 GCA_041906415.1 Sphingomonas sp.
CGGCGGCAGGTGCGATCGTCGCTTGAATGATGGAAGCCCCCAGGTCCATTGTGTCTTAGATGGATAGGACGCTGCGGATTTCAAGATCGGCGCTGGCGCGGATCGTCGCACATGCAAGGGCGAGCGGCGAGGAGGTGTGCGGGCTGCTCCTCGACGCGGGCGAGGGGGCGGAGCCGCGTCCCTGCGCCAACGTCCACCCCGCGCCCGCCACGCATTTCGAGCTGGACCCGGCCGCGCTGATCGCGGCGCATCGCGCGGCGCGGGACGGAGGGCCGAAGGTGATCGGCCATTATCATTCGCACCCTTCCGGTGACGCGATGCCGTCGATCGCGGATGCGGCGCACGCGGCGGCTGACGGCGCGGTATGGCTGATCGTCGCGGGAGGCGAGGCGCGGGCGTGGCGCGCGGCGCGCGACGGAGCGGTGCATGGCCGCTTCGATCCGCTGCGCATCGTGTCGCGCTGAGGCTTGCGCGCGAGTCTGCGCTTCGCCAAAAGGCCGGCACCTCTTGGGGGAAGACTATGACAATCAGCCCGGTCGATTTCGCCAGCCTGCTCTGTTCGCGGCTGTGCCACGACCTCCTTTCTCCGGTGGGGGCGCTCAACAACGGGCTGGAACTGCTTGCCGACGAAACCGATCCGGCGATGCGCCAGCGCTGCCTCGATCTGCTCAGCGACAGCGCGCGGGCTTCCGCCAACAAGCTGAAGTTCTTCCGGCTCGCCTTCGGCGCGGGCGGCGGCTTCGGCGCGATGGTCGACACGCGCGAGGCGCAGGGCGCGATCACGGGGCTGATCGGCGAGAACAAGAGGATCGACCTCCACTGGATGGTGGAGGAGGCGGAATTGCCCAAGACGGCGATCAAGGTGCTGCTGAACCTCGCGATGATCGCCGGCGACGCGCTGGTGCGCGGCGGCACGCTGGCGATCGGCGGGGAAATGAACAATGGCGTGGTGGAGATCGTGCTGAAGGCCGAGGGCGCGCGCGTGATCCTCGACGAGGAATTGCGGGGGATGCTCACAAGGGGCGGCGAAGGCGGCGAAGTCACCCCGCGCGGGGCGGCGGCCTATATGGTCCATGCCCTGGTCGGCGAGGCTGGCGGCTCGGTGCAGGTAAGCGAGCCGGCGGAGAATGTGCTGCTGTTCGGCGCGACGCTCCACACGCGGTAAACGCCGCTTTAACCATGCCGGGCGCATCACGCGCGCCCGATGGACGATCTGCTGCAGGATTTCATTGCCGAGACCCGCGAATCGCTTGAGGCGATCGCGGGAGAGATCGTCGCATGGGAAGCGGACCCCGCGGATGGCGCGCGGCTGGATGCGATCTTCCGCTTCGTCCACACGGTGAAGGGCAGTTGCGGCTTTCTCGATCTGCCGCGCATCGGCCGGCTGAGCCATGCGGCGGAAGAGGCGCTGGCGGCCGTGCGCGCGGGCGAATGCGTGCCGGACCGGGTCCTGGTCGATGCCGTGCTGTCGATCGTCGACCGCATCGGGGAGATCGTGGAGGCGATCGACGCCAATGTGGCGCTCGACGATTCGGGCGAGGATGCGCTGATCGCGGCGCTGGAAGGCGGAGCAGCACTGGCCTCTCCGGTGCAGCTTGCCTCCCTCGCGTCGCGCGGGCCCGCGCGCAGCATCCGCATGTCGGTCGACCTGCTCGATCGCATGATGAACGGCGTGTCGGAGATGGTGCAGGTGCGCAACGAGCTTGCCCGCCGCCTGCGCGACACGGGGGAGAATATCGCCGGCGCCACGCTCGACCGGCTTTCGCAGACGGTGGCGGATCTGCGCGACACGGTGACGCGCACGCGGATGCAGAGGGTGGACGCCCTGTTCTCCGCGCTGCCCCGCGTGGTGCGCGACACGGCGGCGGCGCTGGGCAAGCAGGTTGCGCTGACGATCGACGGCGGCGACGTGGAGCTGGATCGCGAGATGATCGAGCTGCTGCGCGATCCGCTGGTCCATATGGTTCGCAACGCGATCGACCACGGGCTGGAACCGCCAGCCGAGCGCCGCGCGGCGGGAAAGCGCGAGACGGGGCGGCTGGTCATCTCCGCGCGCCAGTCGGGCAATCGCATCCTCGTGGAGATCAGCGACGACGGGCGCGGGATCGATACCGATCGGCTGGCCGCCCGCGCGCTGGCGCGCGACCCCGCGCGCGAGGCGGAATTGCGCGCGCTGGGCGAACGCGGGCGGCTGGACCTGATCTTCGAGCCGGGCCTGTCGAGCCGCGACGTGGTGAACGACCTGTCCGGGCGCGGCGTGGGCATGGATGTGGTGCGCACCAACGTGGCGCAGGCGGGCGGACGAATCACGCTCGCCAACGATCCCGGCCATGGCCTTACCGTCACGCTGGAGGTGCCGCTCACGCTGGCGATCCTTTCCGCTCTGGTGGTGGAGGCGGGCGGACAGGCCTTCGCATTGCCGCGCCAGGCGGTGGACGAGATCGTCTCCACCCGTGCTGAGGTGGTGCGGATCGATCCGTTCGGCGAAGGCCAGCTCGCCACGATTCGCGACCGGCAGCTTCCGGTGGTGGAGCTGGACGCCGCGCTGGGCCTGCCGCGCCGCGCGCCAACCCTGCTGATCGTGCTGGAGATGCGCGGCGGGGCCTTCGCGCTGGCGGTGGACGGGGTGCTCGATACGGAGGATCTGGTGATCCGTCCGGCCGCGCCTGCCGTGATGCGCGCCGGCGTCTATGCCGGACAGCGGCCTGCCGATGCTGCTGCTCGATGTTTCCGGGCTGGCGGCGGCTGGCGGCGTGCAATTTTCCGCGATCAGCGAGGCGGCGGAAGCGCCGGAGGCGATTGCCGAGCCGCCGGGCATGCAGGCCCTGCTGTTCGACGATATCGACGGCCGCCGCCGGGCCATCCCGCTCGCGGCGGTCAACCGAATCGAGCCGCTGCCGCAGGAGGCGGTGCACGAGGCGGCCGGACGCTGGTGGATGACCGCGGGCGATGAGGCGATCGGCCTGGTCAGCGCCGTCGCCCCGCGCGAGGCGGAACGTGGATGGTCCGTGCTCAGGCTGGACGCGGAGCTGGGCGCCCATGCCTGCCCGGTGCGCGAGGCGGTGGATATCGTCACCCTGCCGGCCGGGATCGCGCCGGCCGGCGATGGCGGCGTGATCGCAGGCATCGCGATGATCCAGGGGGAGCCGGTGGAACTGATCGACCCGCTCGCGCTCACCGGCGGCGTCGCCCGGGCAGGAAGACTGTGCCTGCTGAGCGGCGCGGAGGCCGGGTGGATGGAGATTTTCCTCAAGCCCGCGATCGAGGCCGCCGGCTATCGCGTCGTCCGCCGGCTGGCGGAAGGTGAGGTGGCGGACGTCACCTTGGCCATGGAGGAGGATGAGGGCGTCGGCGAAGGCTCTGTCCTCCGGCTGGGGCGGGCGCCGGGGGCGGCGCTCTACCGCTACGATCGCGCCGCCCTGATCGCGGCGCTGGAGCGCGTGGCATGAGCGAGGCGCTGCACCTGATCGGCTGGCTCGGCGGGCGCGGCGTGCTGTTCGACGCGGCGCAGGTGGAATCGGTGGTGGACGTGGGCGAGATCGTGCCCGTGCCTCGTGCGGGCGCGGGGGTTCGCGGGCTGACGGCGCTGCGCAGCCGCGTGGCGACGGTGGTCGATAGCTGGGAATTGCTCGGTCTTCCCGCACCGGGCGGCGATCGTCGCCGCGCCGTGACCAGCGCGGTCGATGGCCAGCTTTATGCGGTGCTGCTCGACGGAATGGAGGATGTCGCGCCCGTCCGCGTCGCGCCGCTCGTCCCCGGCGTCGCGCTGGGCGAGCGCTGGGGCGCGATCGCCAGCGGCGCGGCGGTGCATGCCGGCGAGCCGATGCTGGTGATCGACCTGCCCCGGATGATCGCCCGGCTGACGGATTAACCTTGCCGTTACCGCTGTCTGCCAGAACGGCCCTTCAATGCCCGCCAGTGGAACCGCTGCATGAAATCCTGCCTGGTCGTCGATGATTCGAAGGTTATCCGCAAGGTCGCGCGGCGCATCCTGGAAGGGATGGATTTCGCGGTGGCGGAGGCGTGCGACGGGCGCGAGGCGCTGGATTGCTGTGTCGCGGACGTGCCCGACGTGATCCTGCTCGACTGGAACATGCCGGTGATGAGCGGCATGGATTTCCTGCGCGCGCTGCGGGGAACCGCGCTCCCATCGCGGCCCAAGGTGGTGTTCTGCACAACGGAAAACGGCACCGCCCACATCCGCGCCGCGATAGATGCCGGGGCGGACGAATATGTGATGAAGCCGTTCGACCGCGAGACGCTGGAAAGCAAGCTTCACACTGTCGGCGTCGTCTGATCGCCGGATGGCGGTGATGGAGGCGATAGAGATATCTTCCCCGTCTCCCGCTTCGCGCGTGCCGCCCCGTGTGCTGATCGTCGACGATTCGGCGATCGCGCGCGGGGTGCTGGCGCGGATGGCGGAGGAGGGCGGGGATTTCACGGTGGCTGGCGCGGTGGCCGATATCGGCGCGGCGCTCGCCTTCCTCGCGGCGGAGCGGGTCGATCTGATCCTGCTCGATCTGGAGATGCCGGGGGTGGACGGGCTGACCGGCCTGCCCGATCTGCTGGCGGCTGGTCGCGGCGCCAGGGTGCTGGTCGTGTCCTCGAGCTGCGAACAGGGCGCGGCCGCGACGATCAGGGCGCTCGCGCTCGGGGCAGCCGACACGCTGGTGAAGCCGGGCGCGGGCGGTGCGGTGAGCGGCTTCGCGGCGGCATTGCGCGAACGGATGACGCGGCTGACCGAGCGTCCCCGCGCCACGACCGAGATTCCCCACATGCCGGGCCGCGCGCCGGGACGGTTCGACATGGTGGCGATCGGCGCATCGACCGGCGGCATCCACGCGCTGTCGCGCCTGCTCCGCGCGGTGCCGGCGGGGTTCGAGCAGCCGATCCTCATCACCCAGCATCTGCCGGCTGCTTTCTCCGCCTCTTTCGCGGCGCAGATGGCGGTGTTCGGCAACCGCCCGTGCGAGGTGGCGGCCGATCGGATGCCGGTGCGCCCCGGCCGAATCGTCGTCGCGCCCGGCGATGCGCACATCGTGGCGGTGCCCGGGGAGGGGGGAGATTGCATGATCCGCCTCTCGCGCGATCCGGTCGCGAACGGGAACATGCCCTCGATCGATCCGATGCTGGCCTCGCTCGCGGACATCCACGGCCCGCGCCTGCTCGCGGTGGTGCTGAGCGGGATGGGGCGCGACGGGCTGGAGGGCGCGGGCGCGGTGCGGCGCGCGGGGGGCACCGTGGTGGTGCAGGACGCGGCCTCGTCCGTCATATGGGGGATGCCGGGCGCGGTGGTGGATGCGGGTCATGCCGATGCCGTGATGCCGCCCGGCGCGATCGGCGCGCTGATCGCCGCGCAGGCCCAGCTTTCGCTTGGTTCCGCCGCGCGCATTGGCTAGCCATATGGCGCACCAACGGAAGCGGAATCGCGAATGACGATCATCGAAGCGCCGTCGCCCAATTTCGACGACAGGTCGCTGCCGATCACGATGATCGTGCTTCATTATACCGGGATGCAGGACGGCGAATCCGCCATCGCCCGCCTGCGCGATCCGGCGGCGAAGGTTTCCTCCCATTATGTCGTGGCGGAGGACGGCACGATCCTGCGGCTGGTGGATGAGGACAAGCGCGCATGGCACGCAGGCGCATCGCACTGGCGCGACGTGGATGACGTGAACTCCGCCTCGATCGGGATAGAGATCGTCAATCCCGGCCATGAATTCGGCTATCGCCCGTTTCCGGACGAGCAGGTCGACGCGGTGATCCGGTTGGTCCACGACATCAAGGACCGGTACGAGATCACGCGCGGCAACATCGTCGGCCATTCCGATGTCGCGCCCGCGCGCAAGCGCGATCCGGGGGAATTGTTCCCCTGGGGCAGGCTCGCCCGGCTGCGCCTCGCATTGCCGCGGCCGACGAAGAAGCTGATGGACCCGATGTGGAGCCAGTCCGGCTTCCTCCTGGCGCTCGAGCGCTTCGGCTATGACGTCAGCGAGCCGATGGCCGCGATCATGGCCTTCCAGCGCCGTTTCCGCCCCGAACTGATCGATGGGGAGATCGATGCGGAGTGCCGCATGATCCTGCTCGCGCTGCTGCTTCCCAAACCGCAGGGAGACGATTAGAGAGGGCTTGCCAGAGGGCCGGGCGGCCGCGGCCTCCTCACGGGGAGGGCGAGGAAAGTCCGGGCTTCACGGAACGACGGTGGCGGGTAACGCCCGCCGGGGGCGACCCCAGGGAAAGTGCCACAGAGAGCAGACCGCCAAACGCCCGGCGACGGGCGCGGCAAGGGTGAAAGGGTGCGGCAAGAGCGCACCGCGCGGCTGGCGACAGCGGCGGCATGGCAAACCCCACCGGAAGCAAGACCGAATAGGGGCGGCATATCGGCGTGTTCCCGCCGGCTCGCCCGGGTTGGTCGCTTGAGCCCGTCGGCAACGGCGGGCCTAGAGGAATGGTCGCCCAGTCCCGCGTTCGCGCGGGATGGACAGAACCCGGCTTACAGGCCCTCTGGCAATTTCCTTTTGCGTGGGTTGGCGCGAGTGCCTATCTCGCCTCGCAAATGGCGCGTTCTAGCAGATCAAACGACTGGGGCTTTCCACGCTGGCGGGGCTATGGCGCTGGCCGCGAGGCGCAACAGGTGCGCCTGTGCGACCGCCACGGCTGCGAGGAGCCGGGCGATTGCCCCGCGCCAAAATCGCCCAACAGCCCGGAACGCTGGTATTTCTGCGAGCGCCACGCGGCGGAATATAATCGCGGCTGGAATTATTTCGAAGGGCTGGACGCGGAGGAAGCCGCCGCGCGGGAGGCGGCGGAGCGGCGCGATTCCTCGGGCTACGAGCAGGCGCGCCACTATCGCTGGTCCGGCCCCGGCGACGGCACGCGATCGCGCGACGAGATGCGCGCGCTGGAGGTGCTGGAACTGGAGGCGGACGCCGATTTCGAGGCGATCCGCGCTGCATGGCGCAGGCTCGCCAAGGCGAACCACCCGGATGTGCGCCCCGGCGACGTGGAGGCGGCCACGCGTTTCCAGGCGATCCAGGCGGCCTATGACGTGCTGCGCGTCGCGGAGGATGCGCGGAGCTGGCGTCCGGCGTGAGGCGACGCTCCCCTCCCTGAACAGAGAGGGGAGGATCGCTTATTTCTTCGCAGCGGCCTTCTTCGCAGGCGCCTTCTTC
>JAYRJH010000151.1:0-7141 GCA_041906415.1 Sphingomonas sp.
CCTGAGATGCGCGCCGCCAGCGCCTCCGCGCTCACCGCCACATTCTTGATCGGGCGCGATCCGTCGCCGAGCGGGGGGAGCGCCGATCCGTTCAGCGTGACCGTCAGCTTGTCCGGGCGCCCGACGTTGATCTTCGGCTCCTTCGCATCCGCCGGCACGTCGAACTTGTCGCCCTTCTTCATCGTGCCGATGAACAGGGTCTTGTCGTCGGCGTCATAGACGCGCAGCCACACGTCGTCGCTGGCGGTGAGCGACACATGGCCGCCCGCCGGGGTCTGCGGCGCGGCCGGCGTCGCGGTGGGGACCGGGGCGACCACGGCGGGCGCGGAGGCGGCCGCGTTGTCCGCATGGCTGCGCCACATGCCGACCGCGAACCACAGCACGGCGAGCACCACGATCGCCAGCGCCACGCCCGCCGCCACGATCACCAGCCCGCGCGACGGCACGCGGGCGGGGTCCGCGATCTCATAGGGCTGATATTGCGCCACCGGCCGGCCGAGCCGCGAAACCTCCTCGCGGGTGTCGTGCGCCAGCGTCACCTCATCCTCGCCCACCGTGCGGGCGTAGGCGCGCACGAATCCCATGGCATAGGTGGGGGAGGGGAGGGATTCGTAGCTGCCGTCCTCGATCGCCTCCAGATGGCGTTGCGGCACACGGGTGCGCGCGGCGATTTCAGCCAGCGACATGCCCTGCGCTTCCCGCGCGGCGCGCAGCCGCTCCCCGACCGAGCGGGGGGTGAGCGTCGTCTGTTCGCCGTTATCGGCGCCGTCGGTCATTGAACTCTCCGGTGCGGGCCGCGTCCCCTGACCCGCGATTTCAAACCACCTGTCCCAAAGCCGGACTGGCGTGTCAATCGCGCACGCCAGCGGCTGGGCCACGGATCAGCCCAATTCGACGCCACGATCCGCCGCGAACCGGGCGAGCGCGCCGCGAAAATCGCGAGGAGCCTCCGCCAGCAGGCGCGTCATCTCCGCCGTGATCGCCGTGCGATCGAGCGAGCGGATCATCGCCTTGATCGGCCCGACGGCCGCGGGAGTGATCGAAAGCCGCTCTATCCCCAGCCCGATCAGCGCCATCGCCTCCAGCGGCCGACCGCCCATCTCGCCGCAGACGGTGAGCGTCACCCCCGACGCGCGCGCCGGCCCCACCACGCTCGCCAGGAAGCGCAGGATCGAGGTGGAGAGCCAGTCGTAGCGTTCGGCGAGCTTCGGGTTGGCGCGATCGGCGGCGAACAGGAATTGCGTGAGATCGTTGGTGCCGACCGAAAGGAATTGCAGCTTGGGCAGCAGCAGGTCGAGCTGATAGGCAAGGCTGGGCACCTCCAGCATCGCGCCGTAGCGGATGTCCACCGGCAGGCGTCGGCCGCGCTGGCACAGCCAGTCGCGCTGCGCCTCGAACAGCGCGCGCGCCTCCTCGAACTCCCATGCCTCGGACACCATGGGGAACATCACGTTCAGCGTGCGCCCGGCGGCGGCCTCCAGAAGGGCGCGGGCCTGCACCTTCATCAGCCCGTCGCGCTCCAGCCCCAGCCTGAGCGCGCGCCAGCCCATCGCCGGATTCTCCTCGTCGGCGGGATCGTCCTTCAGATAGGGGAGCGCCTTGTCCCCGCCGATGTCGATCGTGCGGAACACCACCGGGCGATCGCCCGCCGCGTCCAGCACCTCGCGATAGAGGCGCTGCTGGCGTTCGCGCGAGGGGAGGGTGGCGGAAACGAGGAACTGGAATTCGGTGCGGAACAGCCCGATGCCGTCCGCGCCCGTCAGGTCCAGCGAGGCCACGTCGTCACGCAGGCCGGCGTTGACCATCACGGTCAGGCGGTGGCCGTCCTTCGTCTCCGGCGCGGCCTCGCGCAAGGCGGCGTAAGCGGCGCGGCGCTTCTGGCGGAGCGCCAGCTTGGCCTCGAACGCCTCCTCCATCGCGGTGGAGGGGCGGGCGAGCACCGAGCCTTCGCTCACGTCGAGCAACAGGAAATCGCCGTCCGCGATCAGCCGCCGCACGTCGCGCACCCGGCCCAGCACGGGGACGCCCATTGCCCGCGCGACGATCGTGACGTGCGCGGTGAGCGAGCCTTCCTCGAGAATCACGCCCTTCAGCCGGCGGCGATCATATTCGAGCAGCTCGGCGGGTCCCAGGTTGCGCGCGATCAGGATCGTGTCGTGCCTCAGGCCGAGTTGCGCCGCCGTGCCCATCTGGCCGGATACGATGCGCAGCAGGCGGTTTGAGAGGTCCTCCAGATCGTGCATCCGGTCCGCCAGCAGCGGATCGTCGATCTGGCGCATCCGCTGGCGGGTGCGCTGCTGGACGCGCTCGATTGCCGCCTCGGCGGTGAGGCCGCTGTCGATCGCCTCGTTGATGCGCCGGCCCCAGCCTTCGTCATAAGCGAACATCTTGTAGGTGGCGAGCACCTCCTCATGCTCGCCGCCGACGCCGAATTCCGCTTCGCGGGTCATGCGGTCGATCTGCTCGCGCATCTTGTCGAATGCGGCATAGACGCGGTGGCGCTCGGCCTCCGTATCCTCCGCGACCGTATGCTCGATGATGATGCGCGGCTGGTGGAAAACGGCATGGCCCGCCGCCATCCCGTCCACGAGCTTCTGCCCTGCGATGCGCACGCTGGCGGTGGATTGCGGGCGGTCGCCGCTCGCGCCGGCCGCGCCGTCGATCAGGTCCGCGTTGGCGATCAGCTCGGAAAGCACCATGGCGACGGTTTGCAGCGCCTCTATCTCGACATCGGCATATTTGCGCGCTTCCGTATGCTGGACAGCCAGCACGCCCACCGCGCGCTCGCGCCGGATGATCGGCACGCCGGCGAAACTGTGGAAGCGATCCTCGCCCGTTTCGGGGCGATAGGCGAATTGCGGGTGGCTCGCCGCCTCGTCGAGGTTCAGCACCTCGACATTCCCCGCGATCGAGCCGACAAGGCCCTCGCCCAGCGCGAGCTTGGTGACATGCACTGCCGCCGGATCGAGGCCGCGCGTGGCAAACAGCTCCAGCACGCCCTCGCGCAGCAGGTAGATCGAGCAGACCTCGCTATCCAGCGCCTCGCCGATGATCTCCACCACCTGGTTGAGCTTCGCCTGCGCGTTCGATCGCGCGGCCATGACATCATGGAGTCGGACAAGGATCTCGCGGGCGGAGGCGGCGGCCGATAGAGTCATGGATGACAGCTATCAGACAGGAAGCGCGCGCGCCACGCAACATTATATGCCTGCGGGCGACAGCAATGCTTTTCCCGCGCCGGCCGGCGACGCTCAGCCCGGCTCGGGCGTTTCGTCCGCGTCGTCCTCCGCATCCAGATCGACGTCGAGATCGGGCGCGAGGTCCGTGACGATCATCCCGTCCTTCCGGCCCTCGCGCAGCACCTCCAGTATCTCCGCGCGCTGGCTTTCGTCATAGCCGTCCTCGTCGTAACCGTCGTCGCCCGAACCCCGGCCCGGAATCTGGTGTCCGCCCATCGCCCTTCTCCTTGGTTGCGATAGCGCGAACCATCAGGGCGGCCCGGCGGTTCCCTAATGTTCGAGCGGGTGGAACAGCCGCCCGCGCTCCGTGACGAAGGCGAGCAGCAACGCGAGGACGGCCGCGATGAAGAATCCGGCGGTCAGCGGCCTTGTCGTCCCGTCGAACGCCTGACCGATCAGCGAGCCGATCAGCGACCCGAAGGTGAGGGAGATGAAGCCCTGCACGCTGGACGCGGTGCCCGCGATATGCCCCATCCGCTCCATCGCCATGGCGGAGAAATTGGCGCTGGAAAGCGCGAAGGTGGTGAGGGTCAGCGCCTGGAATATGCCGAAGGTCAGCAGCGTCTCATGCCCCAGCGTGGCGATCAGCAGATGCAGCCCCGTCACCGCGATCATCACGCAGACGGCGCCATGGCTCAGCCGCCGCGTGCCGATGCGCATCACGAGGCGGGCGTTCGCCATATTGCCCATCATCATCATCGCGGCGCTGGTGGCGAAGACGACCATCAGCGCGCGCGGCGCGTGGAAGGCATCCGCCACGACCTGCTCGATCGAACCCAGATAGCCGTAGAGCGCGGCCGTCATCCCGGTGCCCGCCAGCGTGTAGCCCAGCGACATGCGATCGGTGAGCGTCGCGCGCCATGCGGCGGCGATCGTGGGGACATGGATGTCGCGGCGATCCTCCGGTGCCATCGTCTCCGGCATGCGCGCCGCGACCCACAGCATCACCACCACGGCAAGCCCGGTGACGATCCAGAAGATCGTGCGCCACGATCCGAACAGCAGGATCGCGGAGCCGAAGGCGGGCGCCACGATCGGCACCGCCATGAACACCATGAAGGCAAGCGACATGATCTTCGCCATGGCCCGGCCCGCGAAGCAATCGCGCACCATGGCGATGGTCGCGACGCGCGATCCCGCCACCGCCGTGCCGCCGAGGAAGCGCGAGGCGAGCAGCAGCGGATAGCTCGCGGAAACCGCCGCCAGCACGTTCACGAAGGCATAGAAGGAGAGCGCTCCGATGAGCATCTTCCGCCGCCCGAACCGGTCCACGAGCGGGCCGTGGAAGATATGGCCGATGCCGAAACCCGCGCCGAACACCGTGATGACGAACTGGCGATGATTCGGATTGGCGACATGCAGCGCGTTGCCGATATCGGGCAGCGCGGGCAGCATCGTGTCGATGCCGAGCGCGCCCATCGCCATCAGCGCGGCGATCAGCGCCACGAATTCGCCGAACGGGATCGGCGCGCCACGCGACGCTTCAGGGGGTTGCGATGCAGCCATGCGATGCCCGTTACTGGCGGCGGGCGAGGAAGTCACCCCTGCACGATCGGGCGGCTCGCATCCGCGCTGGCGGCGCGCGAGGGGAGGGGCTATGCGGGCGGTTTCAACCTTACGGATCGGATCAATGCGCGATACTCCGCTGGCACAGGTGCCGACGCTCAGCCTCAAGAACCAGGCGACGAACCCGGCCGGATTCGCCGCCGCGCTGGGCGGATCGTTCGAACGGTTCGGCTTCGCGATCGTCGCCGACCATGGCGTGCCGCAAGACCTGATCGACCGCGCGTGGCGGCAGACCGAGGCCCTGTTCGCGCTGCCGGAAGCCGAGAAGCGCGGCTATTTCATCGAGGGCGGCGGCGGCGCGCGCGGCTACACCCCGTTCAAGACGGAGATCGCAAAGGACGCGAAATACGTCGACCTCAAGGAATTCTGGCACGTCGGGCGCGAGCTTCCCGCCGGGCACCGTTTCGCGGCCTTCGATCGCGCGGGCGATCGCCTGCTCTCCGCCATCGCGCGCCATCTGGGCCTCGCGCCCGACTGGTTCGATCCGACGGTGGCGGACGGCAACAGCGTGCTGCGCCTGCTCCACTACCCGCCGATCCCCGCGGATGCGGAAGGGGTGCGCGCGGGCGCGCATGAGGACATCAACCTCATCACCCTGCTGCTCGGCGCGGAGGAGGCGGGGCTGGAACTGCTCGATCGCGATTCCGGCGAATGGCTGGCGATCAGACCGCCGGAAGGCGCGATGGTGGTGAACGTGGGCGACATGCTCCAGCGACTGACCAACCACGTCCTGCCGTCCACCACGCATCGCGTGGTCAATCCGCCGCCCGAGCGGCGCGGCCGTTCGCGCTACTCGATGCCCTTCTTCCTCCACCCCGCGCCCGATTTCCTGATCGAGACGCTGCCGGGCTGCATCACGCCGGACAATCCGAACCGCTATCCCGAACCGATCACCGCGCACGATTACCTTCACGAGCGCCTGGTGGAGATCGGGCTGATAAAAATGTAGCGGAGGGTTATTGCGCCGCTTCGGCGATGCCGGCGTCGGCCACCTCGTCGGGCAGCGCCCAGTGCAGCTCGCCCTTGCCGAGCACGCGCCCGTCGTGGCTGAGCACCGCGATCGGGCGCACGGGCTGGTGATCGCGCGAATCGACCAGCACCGGAAAAGCGGGCACGCCCGTCTCCCAGCGCTCGCCCCATTGCCGCAGTGCAACCATGGCCGGCAGCAGCGCATGTCCCTTTTCGGTGAGGCAATATTGGATCTTGCGCCGATCCTCCGGCAGCGACTGGCGCTCCATGATCCCGTGCTCGACGAAGCGCGCCAGCCGGTTGGCAAGGATATTGCGCGCGATGCCCAGTTCGGACTGGAATTCCTCGAAATGCTGCAAGCCGTTGAAAGCAGCCCTTAAAATCAGGAAGGCCCAGCGTTCGCCCATCGTTTCCAGCGCGGCCGGCAGGCTACATTCCTTCAGTGGCTCGCGCAGTTTCTCCAATTGGGCACTCCTTGGCGTTGTCTCGCACCCTAAACCACTGAGGGCAGGGACCGAACAAAAATATCAGTTGCCACTTGCAACTCGCAGTTGCAATATCTAAGTAGCGTTCAGCAACCTATTTTGCGAGGCAACAATGATTCGCTCGATGATCGCCGCAGTAATCACCTCCGCAGCGCTTCTCGCCTCTGCGGGCGTTTCGGCTCAGGCGCCGGCTGGCTATTTCGTCGCCACCCCGGCCGCGCATGCGACCAAGGATATCGTGATGACCCGCGATACCCCGTGGAACCTTCAGGATGGCGTCTACGTCACCGGCAAGGCCCCGATGCGCGAGATGGTGGCGTGCCAGATGATGGCCCGCACGGTGGGCACGCTTTCGTCCTTCGCGGTGGAAGGCAAGGCCTTCGACCAGACCGCGCTGGGCGAGTGCAACAGCAAGGCGAAGCCCGTCAAGTAAGCCTTCCATACCCTTCATAGCAGGAAATGGTCCCTCCGCCGGCCGGCGGGGGGACCATTTCTGTTGCAAAGCAATAGGGGAACGCGCCATCCTGTGCCGGTGCTGAGACAATATGAGCTGGTCGATCGGGTTCTCGCTTACGACCCGGATGCCGATGAGGCGCTCCTGAACCGCGCCTATGTGTTTTCCGTCAATGCCCATGGCACGCAGAAGCGCGCCTCCGGCGATCCCTATTTCAGCCACCCGGTCGAGGTGGCCGGCATCCTGACCGAGCTGCATCTCGACGACGAGACGATAGCCACCGCGATCCTGCACGACACGGTGGAGGACACGGTCGCCACCCCGGAGCAGATACGCCAGATATTCGGGGACAATGTCGCCCGCCTGGTGGACGGCGTGACCAAGCTTTCCAAGATCGAGGCGCAGACCGAGAACGAGCGCGCGGCGGA
>JAYRJH010000152.1:0-7132 GCA_041906415.1 Sphingomonas sp.
CGTATCGCTCCGGCTGCGGCAATGGCAACCGAACGCCCGAGCGTGGCACCCGTTGAACAGGCTGCGCGCCATCCCCAAGTGATCGGGCATGGACACACGCGCCCGCCCGTTCGACCCTGCCCTGCTCGATCGCCTGCCGATCGGACGCGATCCAGCCTCGGTCCGCCAGCGCATCGAGGCGATGGAGAAACTGCTGGAAGGCATGTTCGTCATCCCCGGCACGAAACAGCGGCTTGGGCTGGATTTCCTGCTCGGGCTGGTGCCCGTCGCGGGCGATATCGTCACCACCATCATGGGCGCGTGGATCGTGTGGGAAGCGCGCAATCTGGGCATGAGCCGTTTCCAGCTCATGCGGATGAGCGGGCGCGTGGGGCTGGACGCCCTGTTCAGCGCGGTGCCGCTGATCGGCAATGCCGCGGATTTCTTCTATCGCTCGAACACGAAGAACCTGAAGCAGATCAAGCGGCATCTCGATCGCCACCATCCAGCGACGGCGACGATCGAGCACTGACCGCTCAGCCCAATATCGGCATCCACATCGGCTCGCCGACGAGGCTCTGCGAGCCACGCAGCCGCTCCAACGCCGCCCCGATCGCGGATTCGGGCGCCTCATGGGTGACGATCGCGACCAGCGCGCTGCCGTCCGGGTTCGCGCCGCGCTGGATCAGGCTCTCGATCGAGACGCCCGCATCGCGCATCGCCGCCGCGATCTCCGCCAGCACGCCGATCCGGTCCGCCACCATGAAGCGCAGATACGCCCGGCCCCGCCGCGCGCCGGTATCCGCCGCCGAGGCATCGGCAAGCGCCGCCGCCGGCATGGCGAAGGGCGGCCCGGCCTCCCCGCGCGCGATATCGATCAGGTCGGCCCGTCGCCTGCCCCCGCGCCCTGGAACAGCAGGCGGCCGACGAAATTTCCTTCCGCCACCACCGCGTTGGTCGAGCCGGTGACATGCGCGAGGGGATGGTTCTGCGGCACGAGCTGCGGCTCGACGCGCTGGAACAGCCCGCCCGCGCCAAGCTCCGCCTGGCCGATCAGCCGGATGCGATAGCCCAGCGCCGCCGCTTCCGCGATATCGCCCGCGATCACCTGGCGGATGCCCCGGATCACCACGTCGCCGAAGGCCGGGCGCGTGCCGAAGGCGAGGCTGGCGAGGATCGAGAGCTTGTGCGCCGCATCCACGCCGTCGATGTCGAAACTGGGATCGGCCTCGGCATAACCCAGCGCCTGCGCCTCCGCGAGCACGTCGCCGAAATCGCGGGCTTCGGCCTCCATCTTCGACAGGATGAAGTTGCAGGTGCCGTTCAAAATGCCCTGCACCCGCGCGATCTCATTGGCGGCGGCGCCTTCGCGCAGGCCCTTGATGACCGGGATGCCGCCCGCCACCGCCGCCTCGAACTTCAGCGGAACGCCGGCCTTTTCCGCCGCATCGGCCAGCTCAAGCCCGTGGTGCGCCAGCATCGCCTTGTTGGCGGTGACGAAACCCTTGCCGCGCGCCAGCGTCGCGCGGGCCAGCGCCAGCGCCGGGCCGTCCGCACCGCCGACCAGCTCCACCACTACGTCCGCGCCCGCATCCGCCAGCGCCACGGTGTCGTCCACCCATTGGAATTGCGAGATATCGACGCCGCGATCCTTGGCGCGATCGCGCGCGGAGACGGCGACCACCTCGATCGCGCGGCCGGCGCGGCGCTCGATCAGCGCGCGATTGGCTTCCAGCACGCGGATCACGCCCGATCCGACCGTCCCCAAGCCCGCCAGCGCAACGCGCAACGCTTCCGCCATCCCGATTCCCCAAGCTACGTGTCGCGCGCTCTTGGGGCACGCGAAGGGTGGCGGCAAGAGGGGTCAGCCGCGTCCGCGATAGGGCGGCACGCCCTGATCGGGCAGCCACAGTTCGGCCGGGGGCGCGCCGGTCTGCCAGAAGACGTCGATCGGGATGCCGCCGCGCGGATACCAATAGCCGCCGATGCGCAGCCACCTGGGCTTCATCTCCGCCGCCAGCCGCTCGCCGATGCCGACCGTGCAATCCTCATGGAATGCCGCATGGTTACGAAACGAACCTAAGAACAATTTGAGCGATTTTGATTCGACGATCGTCTCGCCGGGGACGTAATCGATCACCAGATGCGCGAAATCCGGCTGGCCCGTGACGGGGCAGAGCGAGGTGAATTCGGGGGCCGCGAAGCGCACGGCGTATATGCGGCCCTTGCGTGGATTGGGAACGTAATCGAGCACCGCTTCTTCGGGAGAAGCGGGAAGCGTACTGGCCTTGCCGAGATGAAGTGTCATGCGGCGCGAGATAGGCGCTGATGCCGCGCTACGCCAGCGCACAGGGCTTTCGACAAATCCGTGCACCGCGCTAAGGACAGGCGCATGGACTCGCTCGTTTCCACGCAATGGCTTGCCGACACGCTCGGCGCACCGGATCTGCGCATCGCGGATTGCTCCTGGTTCCTGCCCGGCGAAGGGCGCGACGGCGCGGCGGAATATCGCGCGGCGCATATTCCCGGCGCGGTGTTCCTCGACCTCGCGGAGATCGTGGACACGGACCACCCCGCGCCGATGATGCTGCCTCCGGCGGAGAAATTCGCCAGCCGCATGGCGAAGCTGGGGCTGGGCGACGGCGTGCGGATCGTGCTCTATGACGATTCCCCCCATCACACCGCCGCGCGCGCGTGGATGATGTTCCGCAGCTTCGGCGTGCCGGACGTAGCGATCCTCGATGGCGGGCTGGCGAAATGGCGCATCGAAGGCCGGCCGCTTTCGACTGACGAAGTGAAACCCCGCCCGCGCCATATGACGCCACGTGCACATGGCATCGGTGTCCGTGATATCAACGCGATGCGTAGAAATCTTGAGACGAAGGCGGAACAGGTGGTGGACGCCCGCTCCCCTACCCGCTTCGCCGGCGAGGAGCCTGAGCCGCGCCCCGGCGTGGTGCCCGGCCATATCCCCGGTTCGATCAACATCCCCTATCCGCGTTTCTTCAACCAGGACGGGACATGGCGTTCGAAGGACGAACTCGCAGCCGTGTTCGTGGAAGCCGGGATCGACCTTGCGCGGCCGGTTACGGCAAGCTGCGGGTCGGGCATCACGGCCTCGATCATCGCCTTCGCCGCGCATCTGCTGAGGCATGAAGCAGCCGTGTATGACGGAAGCTGGGCCGAATGGGGCAGCCATCCCGAAACCCCGAAGGAGACAGGCCGGTGAGCGGCGAGCGCAAGGATATCGCCGACGCCACCCGCGTCGTCTCCGCCGGGCGGCGCAAGGAATGGACGGCGGGCGTGGTCAACACGCCGGTGTGGCGCGCCTCGACCATCCTCTACGATTCGGTGGCGGATCTGCGCGGCACGGCGGCGGGCGATACGCACCACCGGTTGTTCTACGGCCGGCGCGGCACGCCGACGCAATGGAGCCTGGCCGATGCGTTGACCGAGCTGGAACCGGGGGCGGAGGCGACTTTCCTTTATCCTTCCGGTGTCGCGGCGATCGCGGCGGCGCTGCTGACCGTATTGTCGCCGGGGGATGAATTATTGCTGGTCGATTCGGCCTATGACCCCACGCGGTCGATGGCCGATGGGCTGCTGAAGCGGATGGGGATCACGACACGCTTCTACGATCCGCTGATCGGCGCCGGCATCGCAGACCTGATCGGTGAGCGGACGCGCGCGATCTTCATGGAAAGCCCCGGCAGCCTCACGTTCGAGGTGCAGGACGTGCCCGCCATCGTCGCCGCGGCCAAGGCGCGCAATGTTGCCACGCTGCTTGATAATACATGGGCGACGCCGTTGAACTTCCGGGCGATTCCGCTTGGAGTGGATTACTCGATCCTAGCCTGCACCAAATATATCGTCGGCCATTCGGACGTGATGCTGGGTTCAGTGACGGCGGCGAAGGGGAAATTCGCGGCCTTGCGCCAGACCAGCTTCCAACTTGGGCAGGTGGTCAGCCCGGACGACGCCTATCTCGCCAGCCGTGGCCTGCGGACGATGCAGGTGCGGCTGGATCGGCATGAAAAGAGCGCGCTCGCCATCGCGCGCTGGCTCGATACACGGCCGGAGGTGGCGCGCGTGCTTCACCCGGCCCTCCCCTCCTGCCCCGGCCACGAATTGTTCGCGCGCGATTTCGCGGGCGCCAGCGGCCTGTTCTCCTTCGTCCTCAACGGCGGCGGAGAGAAGGCGCGCGCGGCGCTGATCGACGGACTCGATCATTTCGGCATTGGCTATTCCTGGGGCGGATTCGAGAGCCTGGCCCTCCCCGTCGATCCGGCGAAGTATCGCAGCGCGACCAGGCCGGATTTCGCGGGACCGATCGTGCGGCTACAGATCGGGTTGGAGGATACCGACGACCTGATCGCCGACCTCGAACGCGGGCTGGACAGGTTCCGGGCGGCGCTGGGCTGAGCCTCCGCGCGCCCGAAACGCTTACTTGGGCGTGGCGACCCGCGCGTCCTGCCCGTCGCCTTCCGGCGCCGCGACGATATCCCGCGTGGTCTGGCCCTTGTCCACCACATTGGTCTTGGGGTCGCCCACCGACGACCGGATGCCGGGATCGGCGGTGCCGCCGGTCTGGTTGATCGTGGCGGCTTCCGCGGCATTGCGCGGGGCGATGCCGAACAGCGCCTCCAGCGTCTGCGCCTGTGCGGCGCCGTTGGCCTGCACGCGCGCCGCGCCCGGCGTGGGCGGCACGAGCGCGAAATCAGGCGGGATCACCAGCGAGGGCTGGCGCGCGACCGCGAATTCATCGGGCCGCGCCCGGTCGTAGCCGCGCTTGCCGCAACCGGCGAGCAGGGCGAGCGCGGCAAGGCCCGCTCCGGCAACGACGATCTTACGCATTATGATTCTCCACAGGCTTGTTGCCGGGCTTGTCGCGCATCAGCAGCGCGCGCACCAGCAGGATAAGCACGCCGATCGTAATCGCGGCGTCGGCGACATTGAAGACCAAAAACGGACGCCACTCGCCGAAATGCAGATCGGCGAAGTCCACGACATAGCCGAACCTCACCCGATCGACGATATTGCCGAGCGCGCCGCCCAGCACGAGGCCGAGCGCGATCTGGTCGGCGCGGCTCCTTTCGCGCCACATCCACACCAATACGCCGACCGCGATCGCGCCCGTCATGGCGACGAGCGCCCAGCGGCCGATCTCGCTCTCCGCGCGCAACAGGCCGAGGCTGACGCCGATATTCTGCACGAAGCGCAGGTCGAAGATCGGCAGGATGTTCCGCACCGCCCCGATATAGTCGAGGCCGAGCGGCCCGGTGACGATCCATTTCACGATCTGGTCCGCGACGAACAGCAATGCCGCCGCCGCCAGCCCGGTGCGAGGCAGTCCGCGCGTCATGCTATCGTCTCCGCGACCACATCGGCACAGCGGCCGCACAGGCCGTCGTCCTCCGCGACCTCGGGCAGCAGCCGCCAGCAGCGGCCGCATTTGTGATAGTCGGTGCGCGCCACCGTTACTTCGTCGCCCGGCAACACCTTCGCCACGATGAACGCCTCCGCCAGCGCATCAGCGTCGAGCGGCATGTCCGGCACCGTCACCTCGGCCTCCAGGCTGGAGCGCACTATCTTCTCGCGCCGCAGCGGCTCGATCGCCTCGGTCACGCGCTCGCGCAGGGATCGGACGGCGAGCCAGCGGGCGTTCACATCCTCGCCCGCCTGAGCCGGAAGCTCCGGCCAGTCGAGGAAATGGACCGAGCCGTCCTCGCTGGGGAAGCGAGTCTGCCACACTTCCTCCGCCGTGAAGGTCAGCACCGGCGCGGCCCAGCGGACGAGCGCGTGGAACAGCACGTCCAGCATCGTGCGATAGGCGCGCCGCTTCGTGTCGGAAGGCGCATCGCAATAGAGCGAATCCTTGCGGATATCGAAGAAGAAGGCGGAGAGATCTTCATTGGCGAAATCGGTCAGCAGCCGGACATAGCCGTTGAAGTTGAAGTCCGCGATCGCCTGCCGGAGTTGCGCGTCGAGCGCATGGACGAGATGGAGCATGTAACGCTCCAGTTCCGGCCATTCGGAAACCGGCAGCTTCTCCGCCTCCTCGAATCCGTCGAGCGCGCCGAGCAGGTAGCGGAAGGTGTTGCGCAGCTTGCGATACTGATCCGCCACGCCGGCGAGGATTTCCTTGCCGATGCGGTGATCCTCGGTGAAATCGACCGACAGCGCCCACAGCCGCAGGATATCCGCGCCATATTCCTTCATCAGGTCGAGCGGATTGACCGTGTTGCCGAGCGACTTGGACATCTTCATGCCCTTGGCGTCCATCGTGAAGCCGTGCGTCAGCACCGCGTCATAAGGCGCCCGCCCGCGCGTGCCGCAGCTTTCGAGCAATGACGACTGGAACCAGCCGCGATGCTGGTCCGAACCCTCCAGATACAGGTCCGCCGGCCAGCGCAGTTCGGGCCAGCGCCCGCTTTCCAGCACGAAGGCATGGGTGCAGCCCGAATCGAACCACACGTCGAGGATGTCGGTGACGCGCTCGTAATCGGCAAGCGCATAGTCCGGCCCGAGTAAAGCCTGCGCCGCCTCGTCGCTCCACGCATCGACGCCTTCCTTGCGGAAAGCCTCCACGATCCGCGCGTTGACCGCCGGGTCGCAGAGATATTGCCCGGTCCTGCGGTTCACGAACAGCGCGATCGGCACGCCCCATGCGCGCTGGCGGGAGATCACCCAATCGGGCCGCCCCTCCACCATCGCACCGATGCGGTTGCGGCCCTTCTCCGGCACGAAGCGGGTGGCGGCGATCGAGGCGAGCGCGGTTTCGCGCAACGTCTCGCCCTCGCCCTGCTGGCTGCGGATATCCGCCTCCACGTCGCAGAGCGCCATCTGGCGGTCGATCTTCTTGTCCACCGGGATGAACCATTGCGGGGTGCAGCGGAAGATCACCTTCGCCTTGGAGCGCCACGAATGGGGATAGCTATGGACGAAATCGTCCGATGCGGCGAGCAGCGCCCCCGCCGCGCGCAGGTCCGTGCAGATCGGGCCGTCGCTGGCGGTGAACTTCTTGTTGATGACGCTCCCCTGCCCGCCGAGCCAAGCCCAATCCTCGCGGTAGAAGCCGCCCGCATCGACCGCGAACACTGGCTCGATGCCGTTCGCCTTGCAGAGGTTGAAATCGTCCTCGCCATGGTCCGGG
>JAYRJH010000153.1:0-7115 GCA_041906415.1 Sphingomonas sp.
GCGCGATGCGGCGAAGCTGGAGCTGCTGCGTCTCGATCGCGCGCATGAGCTGGACCGGGTGAAGGCGGACCTGATCGCGCAGCTCGGCGTCGGCGAAGCCTCCAGCGACCCATGGATCGCGCGGGCGCGGCCGAGCTTCCTCTACGTGATCTATGCTTTGCTCCTGTGGTCGATCCCGACCGGGCTGATCGCGGTGCTGCGTCCGGCCTGGGCGGCGGCGATCGCGCAGGGGATGAGCGCTTGCCTCAATGCGATACCGGAGCCGCTCTACGCGCTCTTCGGCACCGGCTATCTGGGCTATACGGTGGCGCGCGAATGGGGGAAGGGCAGGGGGCGCTGAACGGCCCCCTTGCTGCTCAATCCTTCGCCAGCGTTTCCAGCTTGCCGAGGTCGATCGCCCCGACCAGCGCCTTGAAGGTGGCGGCGTCGGGCGCGGTGCCCTCGGCGGTGACGGCGAAGCGGTTGCCGACGATCACATTATATTCGCCGTTGCGCGACGAACTGTCCCATTTCTCGTTCACCATCCGTCCGTTCTCGCTGGAGGTGCGTTCATAGCCCGTCTTGCTCTCGCGGTTGGACTGGACGTTGAGCGCCTGCCCGAGCCCCGCGAGCGCGCCCATCGCGCCGACATCGGCGACGGAGAGCGAGATCGAATCGTCGCCCTGCGTGTAGCGCGCCTCCGCCTTCGATCCGCCGACATTGCCGACGCTGCCGCTGTTCGTCTCCACATCGCCGCGCTTCCACCCGCCGATCGAATCGGGGAGGAAGCCCTGCAACGTCGCGACCGGGGTGAGCGCGCCGGGCCGGCTCGCCTTTTCGGCAGCGGCCTGCATCCGTCGCGTCGCGGTTTCCATCTTGCCGAGGTCGACCGATCCGACGCCGGGCACCGAAAGCGTCCCCCCGCCCGCATCCGCGCTCAGCAGCGCCGGGCGCATCAGATGGGACGCCACCGCGCGCGTGACGCCGCCGATCACCACCATCACCACGACGGCCGCGACGATCGTCGCCACCGTATAGCCCATCGCCTTGTCGTCCGGCGCCTTCATCAGGCGCGGCAGGCCGAGATACAGCAGGTAGAGGCTGTAAAGCCCCAGCAGACCCAGGAACGCCAGCGACGGGATGATCTGGAAGATTCCCGCAAGCCATCCGGCGGTGGCCGAATAGGCCGCGACCTTCATCGCCGCGACCGGATCCCTGGTGCCGCCGAACGTGGGCGCGAGCGCATCGATGATCCGCGCGATCACCCAGATGCCGATCAGCGCCAGCACATAGCCGATGATCGCCGTCCCGATCGCCACGCCGATCGATGGGCGATAGGTGATGCCAAGGAAGCCGAAACCGAAGGTGAGGCTGCCGATCAGCCCGGCCACCGGGCCGATCGCGGCGAGCGGGGCGGCCCAGCCGGTCATGATGCCCTTCACGCTCATCGGCTCCGCCTCGATGCGGGGCCATTCGTCCTTCGGTTGCAGGATGATGCGCCGTGCGCGCTCGATCAGCGCGGCATTGTCTTCCGGAAACTGGCTTGCCATCGGTTCTCCCCTGGATCCCAATGTGCGGATGATGTGCTTCCTATCACGTTTCGAGGATAGGATCGATGCGACAGCATGAGGGAGATTGCGGCTTACCGCCCCGCGCCCCATATGCCGGCCCATGAGCAACGACAGCAGCATGCCGACGTGGCATGGCACGACGATCCTTTCCGTGCGGCGCGCAGGCAGGGTGGTGGTGGCCGGCGACGGCCAGGTTTCGATGGGCAATACGGTGATGAAGCCCAATGCCCGCAAGGTCCGCACGCTCGGCGCGGACGGCAAGGTGATCGGCGGTTTCGCCGGCGCGACCGCCGACGCCTTCACCCTGTTCGAGCGGCTGGAGGCGAAGCTGGAGCGGCATCAGGGCCATCTGATGCGCGCCGCCGTCGAGCTGGCAAAGGATTGGCGGACGGACAAATATCTCCGCAACCTCGAAGCGATGATGATCGTCGCCGACAAGGATGTGACGCTGATCCTCACCGGCAACGGCGATGTGCTGGAGCCGGAGGAGGGCATCGCCGCGATCGGCTCCGGCGGAAATTACGCGCTCTCCGCCGCCCGCGCGCTGGTGGATTACGAGCAGGACGCCGAGGCGATCGCGCGCAAGTCGATGAAGATCGCCGCTGACCTGTGCGTCTTCACCAACGACCGGCTGGTGGTCGAGACGCTCGACAGCGCCGCCTGACAGACACGAAAGATTTTCATGAACGACAATCTCACCCCCAAGGCGATCGTCGCCGCGCTCGACGCGCATATCATCGGGCAGCAGGATGCGAAGCGTGCCGTCGCGGTGGCGCTGCGCAACCGCTGGCGGCGGCAGAAGCTCAGCCCCGAATTGCGTGACGAGGTGACGCCCAAGAACATCCTGATGATCGGCCCGACGGGCTGCGGCAAGACCGAGATCAGCCGCCGCCTCGCCAAGCTGGCCGACGCGCCCTTCGTGAAGGTCGAGGCAACCAAGTTCACCGAGGTGGGCTATGTCGGCCGCGACGTGGAGCAGATCGCGCGCGATCTGGTGGAGGAGGCGGTGCGGCTGGAGAAGGAGCGCCGCCGCAACGCCGTGAAGGACAAGGCGGAGGAAGCCGCGCTGGCGCGCCTGCTCGATGCTTTGGTCGGCAAGGACGCCAGCCAGGCGACGCGCGAGAGCTTCCACCAGCGCTTCCGCGACGGGCATCTCGACAACACCGAGATCGAGCTGGAATTGCAGCAGGCCCCGCAGATGCCGTTCGACCTGCCGGGTGGCGGCTCGGTCGGCATGATCAACCTCTCCGAGATGTTCGGCAAACTGGGCGGCGGGCAGACCAAAAGGCGCAAGCTGACGGTGCCGGCGGCGTGGGAGAAACTGGTGGAGGAGGAGGCCGACAAGCGCCTCGACCAGGATGAGGTGAGCCGTGTCGCGCTGGCGGACGCGGAAGCGAACGGCATCGTCTTCCTCGACGAGATCGACAAGATCGCGGTGAGCGACGTGCGCGGCGGCAGCGTCAGCCGCGAGGGCGTGCAGCGCGACCTGCTGCCGCTGATCGAGGGCACCACCGTCTCTACCAAATACGGCCCGATGAAGACGGACCATATCCTGTTCATCGCCTCCGGCGCGTTCCACGTCGCCAAGCCGAGCGACCTGTTGCCGGAGCTTCAGGGCCGCCTGCCGATCCGGGTGGAACTGAAGGCGCTGACCGAGGAGGATTTCGTCGCGATCCTTTCCGACACCAAGGCTTCGCTGCCGGCGCAATACAAGGCGCTGCTGGGCACCGAAGGCGTGACGATCGATTTCACCGACGAAGGCATCCGCGCGGTGGCGAAGATCGCGGCGGAGGTGAACGGCGAGATCGAGAATATCGGCGCGCGACGGCTCCAGACGGTGATGGAGAAATTGCTTGAGGAGGTGAGCTTCGACGCGGAGGATCGCGACGGGGCGACGCTGACGATCGACGCGGCCTATGTGGACAAGCAGCTCGCCAGCGTGGCGCGGAACACGGATTTGAGCCGGTTCGTGCTGTGAGGGGAAGGGAGCGGTTCAGCCCAATCCGATGATCGCGATCTGCCGGCCGTAATCCGGCTCGCCGCGATGCGTGGCGCGGCGGTAGCTGAAGAAGCGGCCGGGGTTGGCGTAGGTGTCGAGCCCGAGCGTCTCGATCCGCGTCAGCCCCGCCGCCGCCAGCCGGTGCGCGACATAGGCTTCGAGATCGAATTGCGCGTGCCCCTCCCGCGCGTCGGCGAAGAAGCGTTCGTTCTCCGCATCCGCTTCCTCGAACCGGCGGCGGAAGGCGAGGTCCACCTCGTAGCTGGCCCGCGCGATGCAGGGGCCGACGGCCGCCGCGATCCGGTCGCGCCGTGCGCCCAGCGCTTCCATCGCGAGGATCGTCGTGTCGGTCACGCCCGCCAGCGCCCCCTTCCATCCGGCATGCGCCGCGCCGACCACGCCCGCCTCCACATCCGCCAGCAGCACGGGCGCGCAATCCGCCGTAAGCACGCCGAGCGCAAAGCCGGGTCGATCCGTCACCAGGGCGTCGGCATGCGGGCGGAGCGCATGGTCGAAGGGCGCGCGCACCGTCACGCAATCGGCGGAATGGACCTGATAGACCGTCACCAGCGTGGCGCCGGGCAGCACCGCCTCCACCGCGCGGCGGCGGTTCTCGGCGATGGCATCGGCCTCGTCGGCCGATCCGGTGCCGACATTCAGCCCATCGTGCAGCCCCGTCGATACACCGCCCCCGCGCCCGAGAAAGCTGTGCGCCACCCCGGCCAGCGCGGCGGCGCGATTGACCTCCACCGCGCTCACAGCGCCAGCCGCATGATGATGTCGCGATCGATCTGGTCGCCGACGGGGAAATCATAATCCCCGATCTGGACGAAACCGTGCTTCTCGTAGAAGCGGATCGCGCGCGGATTGTGCTCGAATACGGTGAGCAGCAGCACCTTGGCCCCGCGTTCGCGCGCGACATCGATCGCCCAGCCCATCAGCGTATGCGCGATGCCCGCGCCATGGTGCGAGCCGGCGACATAGAGCTGGCTCAACTGCGCCGCGCCTTGCGTCATCGCCGGATCAGGCAGGAACGGAGGTGTGACCTTGGCGTAGCCGACGATCGCCTCGCCGTCGCAGGCGATGCGGAACGTGACGTCCGGATTGGAAAGATCGCGGATCAGTTTGCCGTTGGGGCCGTAGGCTTCGGCGAAATAGGCGGTGATGTTGTGCGGCGCGGTGTAGCGCTCGAACGTCTCCAGCCAGATACGCCGCGCCATGGCGTCCAGCGCGGGGCCGTCGGAAAGCGTGGGTGTGCGATAGTCGATCATGCGAATCCTGCGGGCTGCGGCCATTGCGGATGGCGCAGGGCCAGCGCCTTGAACAAAGCGCCCATCGCCCCGATCAGGCGGTCGCGATCGGCAAGCGGGCGCGGATCGGCCGCCGCCAGTGCGGCGGCGCGGGCGTCGATGCCGAGCGCGCGGAGGAACGCGCCCTGATCCGCCGGCCCGCTGACCATCGCGCCGCTGGCATGGCCGACCAGCGCGAGCGTCGCGAAATCGACATGCGCGGTCAGATCGCGCTCCCCCGGCTCCTCGAACGGATTGGCATAGGCATGGCCGCGCACCGCCTGGAGCGTGTCGCCGATCGCGGGGCCTTCATAGCCGTAGTCGATCGCCAGCATCGCGCCGCCCTGCGCCACGATCCGCGCCGCCAGCACGCGCATGATACCGACCGAGGCGGGCGAGGTTTCGATGATCGCGCCCGGAGGCGCGTCGCGCAGGTGCGGGGGGATCACGGAATCCGGCACCTGCTTGCCGGGGATCGGCAGGAACAAAATGTCCTGACACGCCACCAGCCGCTCATGCCAGCCGTCGCGCCCGCGCACCAGCTGCCGGATCGGCAGCGCGTCGAAGAACTCGTTGGCAACGATCAGCAGAGGGCGGTCGGTCGGCAGATCCTCCACGTCGTCATGCCATGTCGCGTTCGGGACGCGCTTCGCCTGCTCGGCGCGCAGCACCTGGCTGGTCTCCACGAAATGGACGGGCGGCGCGAACCCCGTTTTAGCCATCGCGCGCAGCGCATCGGCGGCGAGCGTGCCGCGCCCCGGCCCAAGCTCCACCCACGCCACGTCCGGCTGTCCGGCACGGCCCCACAGATCGGCGCACCACAGGCCGATCAGCTCGCCGAACATCTGGCTGATCTCGGGCGAGGTGGTGAAATCCCCGCCCGCGCCCAGCGGATCGCGCGTCGCATAATAATGCGCGTTGGCGGCGGCCATATACTGGCTGAGCGGGATCGGGCCCCCGAGCGTGATCGCCCGCGCGAGCCGCTCAGGAAGGAGGTCTTCGGCCGCTTCGCTCACGAAACGCTCTCTCCTCCCGCGATCGGCTCGACACGCTCGCGGCGTCCGCGCGCGGTGAGGATCAGCCACAGGCCGCCAGCGATCATCGGCAGGCACAGCACCTGCCCCATATGGATGGTGGTGGCGAAGAAGGTGCCCTCGAACTGCGAATCCGGCTCGCGGAAGAATTCCACGAAGAAGCGGCACAGGCCGTAGCCGAGCACGAAGATGCCGACCAGCTTGCCCGGCTCGTAGCGCGCCTTCGTCCGCCAGAAGAAGAACCACAGGATCGCGAACAGCAGCACGCCCTCCAGCCCCGCCTCGTAGAGCTGGCTCGGGTGGCGCGCCGGCTCGATCATGCCGGGGGGCATGGTGTGCGGGAAGACGATCGCCCAGGGGACGTCGCTCGGCTTGCCCCACAATTCGCCGTTCACGAAATTCGCCAGCCGGCCGAAGAACAGGCCGAAGGGCGCGACGCAGGCGACATAATCGTGGATGCGCAGCCAGTTGAGGCCGTTCTTCCGCGCGAACACGATGATCGCGACCGTCGTGCCGATCACCCCGCCGTGGAAGCTCATCCCCCCATCCCACAATCGCAGGATACGCAAGGGATGGAGGATCATGTCGGGGGCGTAGAACAGCACATAACCGATCCGCCCGCCGAGGATGATGCCGAGCGTGGCGTAGAACACCAGATCGTCCGCGTGCCGCCGTGCCATCGGCGCGCCCGGCTGGTCGAGCAGCTTCAGCAGATACCACCAGCCGACGACGATCCCCGCGATATAGGCGAGGCTGTACCAGCGCAGGGTGAAGAAGCCGATCGAGAAGACCTCCGGATGGAGGCCGAGATCGGTGAAACGGATATGTCCGGCGGCTTCGGCAAACAAAGACAGGATCAAGGCTTTTCCCTCGTGCTTCGAGCCTGCATAGAGGCCTTGAGTGGCAACACCAAGCGGAGAGGCGTATGAAGACCGAGCTGGACCTCAAGATGGACGCGGTGATGGCCGCGATGACCGCGGAGGGCGGCCAGCTCGCGCTTGGGGAGGTGGAGCGATTCGGGCGCAAGCTGCCGATGATCGCCGCCGCCCCGCCGACTCTGGGAGCCTATGTCTCGTATTTCTGCACTCAGCATGAGGCCGCGGAATTCCTGATCGCGGGGGACGAGCGGCTGACCTTCGGGCAGGTCCATGCGGCGGCGACCAGGGTGGCAGCGGCGCTGGCCGGCGGGTTCAGCGTGAAGAAGGGCGACCGCGTCGGCCTCGCCGCGCGCAACTCCCCCGCG
>JAYRJH010000154.1:0-7111 GCA_041906415.1 Sphingomonas sp.
AGACGGTTCCATCAGGTCGTAGTCAACCGAGGCCACGCTTGCCACGTTTTGAGCACCGTACCGGTCCTCGAGCACTGGCCGGGCGTGGCGGCCGAGGAAACCCGTGGAGCCGGTCAGTAGAATCTTCTGGGTCACAATGGCTTGCCTTGCGAAAGAATCACGGAACCCTGGCGGTCCATCCCGATCGGAATCAGGCTGTGGCCATGCATGGCGGACTGGAAGCCGGCCCGCGCGTGCGGGGGGACGACCATGAGAAGGAACCCGCCGCCGCCGGCACCGCACAGCTTGCCGCCAAGCGCGCCGGCGGTCAGCGCCGCATCGTAAAGCGCGTCGATTTCCGGACTGGTGATGCCGGACGACAGGCTGCGCTTGGTCTGCCAGCCTTCGTGCATCATCGCACCGAAATCGCGCAGCATCGCTTCGGGATCGCTTCCTTCCAGCACGTCCACCGACTGCGAGACAAGCGCGAGAAGGTGCGACAACTCCCGGTCGATTTTCTGTTCGCGGGTCGACTGAACCTGTTCGGTCAACACCTTTGATGCGAACCGTGTCTTGCCCGTGTAGACGAGGACAAGCGAGGATAGCAGAAGGTTTTCACACTCCGTGGTCATCTGCACGGGAGTGATCCGGGTGCGGCCATCGGTGAAATCGAACCGGTTCATTCCGCCGAAGGCGGCGTGAAGCTGGTCCTGAACGCCGACATTCTCCTTCAGCAGCACCTGTTCGACGTGGATCGCGCGTTTGCCGAGATCCAGGCGGGTCATCGTCCGGCCCTTGAGCGCCCCGAGCAGGTTGACCAGACCCACGGTGAAAGACGAGGAACTGCCCAGTCCGGTAGAGGCCGGAAGATCGGCCTGGATCGAGATGTCGAGCGGGTAATCGATGCCTTCGTCCGCTAGGAGCGCCCTTACGACCGGATGCTCAAGTTCCGCTGCGTCCGATGTCAGTTCAAGGCGCGAATAGGTCAGGCGATACTTGTAGTCGATGATATCGGACAGCTTGACCGCGCTGATATAGACATAGCGGTCGATCGCCATTCCGACCACCGCGCCGGGGCGCCGAGAGAAATAATCGGGATAATCAGTGCCGCCACCGAAAAAACTCACACGTAGCGGAGTTCGCGAAGAGATAAGCATGGCAGTCCTCAGACGTTGCTGTAACGGCCATTGCGGAGCATGCGATAGCCCCGGATGAGTTCCTGGATGCCCATGTCGAGCGTATGTTCTGGCAGCCAGCCGGTCTTCTCGATTTTCTCGTTCGAGACAATGTAGTCCCGCTTGTCCGGATCCTCGCCGATCGGCGCGGTCAGGGCGACGAAGCCGGGAACATATTCGCGGATCCTGTCGCAAAGCTCCAGCTTCGACAGATTGGCCGACGACAACCCGACGTTGTATGGCTCGCCGTTCATTGCCTCATAGTTGTCGATGGCGTGGATGAACGCCTTTGCCACGTCCCGGACATGGATATAGTTGCGCTTGGCTTCGCCCTCGAAAATGACGACGGCGCGATCGTTGACCGCACGATAGGTGAAGTCGTTGACCAGAAGATCGAGGCGCATGCGAGGGGCCATGCCGAACACCGTGGCAAGCCGAAGCGTGATGCCGTTACCGCGATCGAGAATCGCTTTTTCAGCATCGACCTTGGTGACGCCGTAAAGCGAGACCGGATTGAGCGGTGTCTCCTCCGTGCAGAACACGCCCTTCTGCCCGATACCATAGCCCGAGTTGGTCGTCGGATAGAGAATACGCTGATCCTTGCTCATCAACCCGAGCAGCGTAACGATCGCATCGAGATTTGTCGTCGTGGCCGCGATGGGATCCTGCTTGCACAGCGGCGCGCCGACCAACGCGGCCAGCGGAATGGCGATGTCCGCCTTGGAGACCAGCTCATTGAGTATCTGCGCGTCACGCGCATCACCACGAACCGGCTCGAAATTGGGGTTGGATGCCACATGCGCCAATGTCGTATCGCCACGGCTATATGTATCGAGTGCAATAACCTTGTGACCAGCATCAAGAAGCTTTGGTATCAGAATGCACCCGATATACCCAGCGGCGCCGGTTACAAGTATGATTTTGCTCATGATGCCTCTTGATTTTGAAAAGAGTAAAGAACAATGTGGAACACTATAGTAATAGGGAGTGCTATATTTCTCGTGTTTAATCATCTGGCCAAAAATAATTTTGGCTACAAAGGGCTGCCCGCCTGCTAGGGCGAACAATCCGCAAATGCAACAGGCTAGAGCTGAGCCGGGAAGTCCGGAGCAGACCTGCCGGTGTTGGACTTTGCGGAAGGGTCGACGCAACGCTCATGCTGGACTCGTGAGGCTGTGCGGGCGAATGGTCCACTTGCCGTTGGGGCGAAGAGGTATCCCACCGTCTCGGTTGGCGACTGGAAGCCCCTGGTGCAACCTGCCACTCCCAAAGCCCCATGCTGGAGGCAAGGTTCTGATTCGAGCATATGCGGGCATAGAATCTCGATGCAGGGCTGGATGCAGGGATAGAACTCCGCTTTGCAGCACAACGTCCCGCTGGATATGTCACCTTCAAACAACTTGTGCAGGTTGTACCGGACCAAATCAGGTTTCTGGAGCGTGTTCGAGAATGCCGACGATAAGCATCCACGCGACGAAATACAGGCAGGTGAGCGCCGCTGCGACAACGATAATGCTCAGCAGGCGGCGCGGCAGGAGCGGCATGTCGGGTCGGTTGGGGTCGACGATGCGCACGAGGTAGAATTGTTGGCGCTGGGCTTCGTTACGGGCCTGCACGAGCGCCGCGTTGGCGACGTTGAGGCTCTGGGTTGCGAATTCCTGTTCGACAAGCAGGTTCTCATAGCCTCCCAACTTGGAGGCTATGCCATCACCCGCGCCGACCACGCGGCTGTCCTGCGAGGCGATCTGCGCGGAAATCGCATTGATCTGGTTGCGCAGGGCCGGAATCGACGGGTTGGCGGGTGCCACTCGCGCCATCTCGTCCAATTGTGCTTGAAGTGCTGCGCGGGTGGCGATCAAGCTATCGGAAATCTGGAGCGCGCCAGTCGCCTGCTTGGCCGGATCGATCAGCGCCTGTGAGTTGCGATAGCTGGCCAGAGCCACACGCGCTCTTTTTGCGCGGTCAACCGCCAGGTCAACCTGTGCCTGTGCCTCCGCCACGGCTTTATGCTCGGCACGGACATTGAGCTGGTTGACCAGCGCTTCGCTCAGATTGAGCAGGTGGCTGTTGATGGCATAGGCGTCGTCGGGGGTGAAGGCCTTTACCGTCAGGACCGCGGTGCCGCTTTCGGAATCGAGCCGAGCATCAACCATCTTGCCGTAATATTTGAACAGGTTTTCGAAATTACCCTCCTGGAACGGCAAGGGAAAGCGCGATAGGAAATCACCGTGCGTGGAAAAGCGGGCGCGAATGCCGTCGCTCCTCTCCAGCTCCCGCAAGGCATCGCGGGAACGGACGAACTCCAGGATCTCGTTTGCCTGTTCCTGCCCGCTCGACAGGCCAGTGGTCTGGACCAAGTTGGCCAGGCTGGAGAGCTGAGGCCGCTTTTGATCGGGGTTCTTGATTACGAAGCGTGCCTCGGAGACATAGACGTCTGAGGCGAGCAGGCCGTAATAGAATGCCGACAAGATCGTGGGAGCGATGACGAACAGGGTGAACCAGCGCCGCTTCCCGATCCATTTCGCGAGCGCCGAAAGCGCCGATCGCCCAACTGTCTTTTCGGCTTCTGCAGGAAACGAAGGATCAACGCTCATACAATCTTTTCAGATTCTCGACAGCCGGTGGTGCGGCTCGCGGTAGGCTAGCGCCGAACGCGGTGCAAGGCTGGAAGACTCTCCGGAGGAAATCGCAAGATCGCTATTGCTCATCTCCGGGTCGCGATATTAAGGCTCCGCCCCGTTCGATATACCAATCTTTCGAGATCACAACGATGCATGTCAAGAAAGTCATCTGCCTAAGCGTGCTCGTGGGACTCGCAGGATGCGCCACTCTCCCTTCAAGTGGCCCCACCGGCAAGCAGATCGAGAAGTCGGCGATCGATTCTCACGATGGTCCGCCGATACAGATCGCCCAGGTTGAGACGATTGCGGATGTACCCAATTCGGGATCTGCCGTGCCTTCGGCGAGCCTGCTGCACGATCTTCCACCCCCACCCACCGATCTGATCGGCCCGGGGGATATATTGGAGATC
Organism: Sphingomonas sp.; assembly: GCA_041906415.1. Taxonomy (GTDB): domain Bacteria; phylum Pseudomonadota; class Alphaproteobacteria; order Sphingomonadales; family Sphingomonadaceae; genus Sphingomonas. The sequence goes on from JAYRJH010000154.1 coordinate 4,186, forward strand.
AATATCTACGAGGCGGGGGTGGCTCTGTTCTCGGCCGGTAGCGGCGGTGGCGGCGTGGGCGCAGGAGGGGCGAGCCAGATCGCGATCAATCCCGGGGTGAGGGTGCAGAAACTCCCGCCCAGCCGGGTGGATGATCAGGGCAACATCGCCATTCCTTATGCGGGCACGCTTCATGTCGCGGGCCGCACGACCAACGAGGTGGAGGGGTTGGTCCGGCGTTCACTGGCGCGCCTGTCGCAGAATCCGCAGGTGCTGGTGACGCTGAGCCAGGCTATCACCAACTCCGTGATCGTGGGGGGAGAGGTGGCCCGGCCCGGCAGGCTCGTCCTTCAAACCAATCGAGAAACCTTGTCCGATGTCGTTGCCCTCGCGGGCGGCTATCGCGGCAATGCCAAGGATCTGATGCTGCGAATCGTTCGCGGTGCGGAAACCGTGGATGTTCGCATCAACGATCTGGTTGATAATCCCAAGCTTGATGTGCGCGCTTACCCAGGCGATCGTCTGATGCTGATCAATGATCCCCGCACATATTCGGTATTGGGAGCTTCCGGACGCGTGGAGCAGATTCCCTTCAGCCGTTCGTCCGTTTCTCTGGCCGAGGCGGTTGCCACGGCTGGCGGCGCACACCCGAACCTTGGAGATCCTGCTGCGATCTTCGTCCTGCGCTATGTCCGGGATGAACAGGGCCAAGAAAGGCCGATGGTCTATCATCTCAATATGATGAAGGCTGGTTCCTATTTCCTTGCCCAGCGCTTTCCAATGCGGGACAAGGATATCCTGTATTTCGGCAATGCCGCTGCGAATCAGCCCAGCAAGGTAATCCAACTCATCAGTCAACTTTTCTCGCCGCTCCTCACTGTTGCGAGCGGGATTCAGGCCGTCAAGAACTGACGGCTTCAGGTTGCGCAACTAATATAGTTCACTTCATGTAGAGAATATTGCACGAAAATTTTAGGGGAATGTTCGCCTCGAGCGGATTGGGCCAAATTGGTCTTGGCATACCAGAAACCCTTTCTTCTTTTCCCCCTCAAGGCTTCAGCACCCCATCCAGGAACCGCACCGTCGCCACGTCCGCGCGCAGCCAGCTGTCGTGCCGCAGGAAGCCGTGGATCTCGTTGGGGAGGATCAGTTCCTCGAACGGCGTGCCCTGCGCCGCCAGCCGCCGGGCGAGGTCGACCGTCTGCTCGAATTCCACGTTGCGGTCGTCGTCGCCCTGGATCAGCAGCACGGGGGAGCGCCAGCCCTTGATCGCCGACACGGGCGAGCTTTCGAACGCCACCCGCATCTGGTCCGCGAAATCGCCCTGCTCGTAGCGCTTGGGCGGGGTGCGGCGGATGGACCAGTCGTGGACGCCGTGGAAATCGACGCCCACCTTGAACAGGGCGCTGTCATGCGCCAGCGCATGGGCCGTCAGCAGCCCGCCATAGGAACCGCCCCAGATGCCGAGCCGGCTGCCGTCCACCTCCGGCAGGGGCTGGAGGAAATGCGCGCCGGCCACGACGTCCTGATATTCCGAATTGCCCGCCGGGCCTCCCTTCGCGGGGTGCTGGAACTCGCGGCCATAGCCGATTCCCAGCCGATAGTTCACCGACAGCACGACATAGCCGCGCGAGGCGAGATACTGGTTCAGCGCATAGCTGTGCGTGTAATAATCCATATAGGACCAGCCGAGCAGCATCTGGCGCGGCGGCCCGCCGTGGACGAAGATCACCGCCGGATGCCTGGCGCCGCCGCCGCGCGGCATGAAGAGCTGGCCGTGGATCAGCAACCCGTCCGCCGCCCTGAAGGTGACGGGCTTCGGCGTCACCAACGCCTCCGAAGGGTAAGGCTCCGCCGGAGACAGGACACGCCCGTCGCGCGCGCCGGCATCGGCCAGGGTGACGCGGGAGGGTATCGTGGCGGTGGCGGCGATATAGGCGAGCTTGCCGTCCCTCAGCGGCGCCGGACGCCATTCCAGCCCCGTTCCGCTGCTGAGCGCGACCGGCCCGGGCTTGTCCAGCCCCACGCGGAACAGATGGCGGCGATCGATGTCGCCCGCCGTGCCGCCGCTGTTCGCGCTGAACAGCAGGGCGCGGCGATCGGGCGTCATCGCGACATGCTCGGCCATATAGTCGCCCGGCGTCAGCAGCATCGGCTCTCCGCCCGAGGCGGGGATGGAATAGAGGTGTGGCCAGCCATCCATCTCCGCGCGGAAGGTCAGCCGGTCGCCCGCGCCCCACATCAGGAACATGCCGTCCGGCACGCGCGGATAGGAGCCGCGCAGCGTGGCGGGGCTTTGCCATATCCGCGTCGCTTCGCCCGTGTCGGCGGAGGCGACCATCAGCGAGAAGGGATCGGGCGTCTCCCGCAAGGGAGACGCGAGCGTTTCCGCCAGCCCCATCCGCCGCACATAGGCGATGCGCCTGCCGTCCGGCGACCAGACGGGCGCGGTGTCATAGGCCGTGGCGGGCGCCGCCCAGACGATCGGGCGGTCCGGGCCGGAATAGATGCCGATGAAGCTGTGGTCGCCGCGCCGCGAGACGAAGGCCAGGCGCTCGCCGTCCGGCGACCAGACCAGATCCGAAACCCTGCCGCGATCGTAGAACAGTTTCTCCGCCCCGGCCTTGCCGTCCGCGCCGACAATCCAGACCTGATCCTTGCGGAGGAAGGCGATGCGGCCCCTGGCGGAGACCGCCGGCTCCTCGCCCTCCGCCACCATCACCGGCTTCCCGCCGCCGACGGAGGCCCAGATCTCATATTGCGGCTGGGTCGGCATCGACGCCGGATTGGCGGCGGGCAGGCCGTCGGCCCACGAATTATGCTCGGCCGCGCCGCGTTCCCACGCCAGCACGCGCCCGTCGGGGGAGAAGGACAGGCCGGAAAGCTCCTGCCCGTCGTCGCTGGTGCCGTCGGTCAGGCGGCGGGGCGTATAGTCCGGGGCGGCGGC
>JAYRJH010000155.1:0-7095 GCA_041906415.1 Sphingomonas sp.
CTTCGCCTTGTCGGTGGTCTGGACGGACCAGTCCTCCTTGCCGGTCGCGGCGTCCAGCGCGATCAGCCGTCCGTCGAGCGTGCCGAGATAGAGCCTGCCCTTCCACGCCGCGACGCCGCGATTCACCACGTCGCAACATGCCTGCACGCCCTTCTGGGGATCGACCTTGGGATCATAGGTCCAGAGCTGCTTGCCGGTCGCCGCGTCGAAGGCGAAGACCTTGGACCACGGGCCGGTGACGAACAGCTTCCCGTCGATCACGATCGGCGTGGCCTCCTGCCCGCGCGCGTCGGGCATGTCGGCATACCAGGCGACGCCGAGCTGGCCGACATTGCCGGCGTTGATCTGGGTGAGCGGGGAGAAGCGCTGCTCGGAATAGTTGAAGCCGGTCATCGCCCAGTCGCTGCCGTCGCCGCCGGTGGTCAGCAGCGCGCCGTCGACCTTGCCGACGCCCGTCGCGCCGCTTTTCGCCTGATCGTGCCCGCCGCTGCACGACGCCAGCAGCACGGCCGCCAGCGCCAGTGCGAATCCCTTCCGCATATGCCTCTCCCCACGCTCTCTGTTTTTCGATGCCGGGCGGATGGTGGCGCAGGAAAGGCCGGAAGGAAAGGGGCAGGCGACGCCCCCCGACGACGCCCCCCGATGACAAGCGCGCGCGGGCACGATAATGGCGGCGGCATAATCATCCAGTGAGACAGGTCATTCGTCAGATCGCTGCTCTCCCCTATCGCATCGACGGCAACGCGCGCGATGGCGAGGTTCAGGTGCTGCTCGTAACCTCGCGGGGGACGGGGCGCTGGGTCGTGCCCAAGGGGAATATCGGCGCGGGCAGCACGCTCCACGCCGCCGCCGCGCGGGAGGCGGAGGAGGAGGCCGGCGTCTGCGGCGCGCTCTGTCCGGTGCCGCTGGGGGCCTATCGCTACCGCAAGCGGCGGGCGAGCGGCGCGTCGCTGATGGTGGACGTGGATGTGTTTCCCCTGGCCGTCACGCGCGAGCTTGCGGCGTGGAAGGAGCAGGCCGAGCGCGATCGCCGCTGGTTCACGCTGGCCGATGCCGCCCATGCGGTCGACGAGCCTGATCTGCGCGAGCTGATCCGCTCCTTCGCGCCGACGCAATTCGAGGAGGCGGTCGCGCGGCGGCCTTCCTTCCTCATCCAGCAACCCATTTCCGGAGTCCGCTCGATGTTCGCCTGGTTCCAGCGACTGCTGCCCAAGACCGGCAATTTCTTCGACCTGTTCGAAGCCCACGCCGCCACGGTGCTGGCCGGTGCCGAGGCGACCGCCCGGCTGCTGGAGGGCGGCCCCGAATCGCGCGAGCACATCCGCGAGATCATCGAGCGCGAGCATGACGCGGACCAGATCACGCGCGAGGTGCTCACCACGGTGCGCACCACCTTCCTCACGCCGTTCGATCGCGGCGCGATCACCGCGCTGATCGGCGCGCTGGACGACACGATCGACGAGATGCAGGCGGCCGCCGCCGCGATCGACCTGTATGAGGTGAATGAATTCGCGCCCGAGATGCGCGACATGGCGGGGATCGTTCTGGATGCGGCCCGGCTGGCGGCGGAGGCGATGCCGCTGCTGCGCGACGTCAGCCGCAATGGCGGAAGGCTTCACGAACTGACCGAGCGGCTGGTGCGGATCGAGGGCCATGCGGATGAGATCCACGCCGCCGGGCTGAAGCGCTCGCTGGAAGCTTATGGCAGGACGGACACGCTGCGCTTCGTGGTGGAGCGCGAGCTTTACAAGCATCTCGAGCGGATCGTGGATGCGTTCGAGGATGTCGCCGACGAGATCGACGGCATCGTGATCGATCACGCCTGATCGGACGACGATGCACCAACTCGCCTTTCCGCTGCTCGCCGGGCTGATCTTCGTCGCGCTGGCGTTCGATTATCTCAACGGGCTGCACGACGCGGCCAATTCGATCGCCACTGTGGTGGCGACGCGGCTGCTCTCTCCGGTGAAGGCGGTGGCGTTCGCCTCCTTCTTCAACTTCGCCGCCTATTTCCTGACGATCGCCTTCCCCAGCCTGCACGCGGTGGCGGAGACGATCGGGAAGGGGCTGGTGGACAAGGATATCGTCACCCCCGCCGTGATCTTCGGCGCGCTGGGCGGCGCGATGTCATGGAACGTCATCACCTGGCTGCGCGGCATTCCATCCTCCTCCAGCCACGCGCTGGTCGGCGGGCTGATCGGCGCGGGGGTGTCGCACGGCGGCATCGGCGTGGTGAAATGGGCGGGACTGAACAAGACCTTGCTCGCGATCGTGCTGTCGCCGCTGCTCGGCATGGTGCTGGCGATGCTGGTGATGCTGGTGAGTTCCTGGGCGCTCCATCGCGCCACCACTTTCCAGGCGGAGCGCTCGTTCCGCGCGCTGCACCTGCTCTCCTCGGCGGCCTATTCGCTGAGCCACGGCCTGAACGACGCGCAGAAGACGATGGGGATCATCACCGTCCTGCTCTATTCCACCGGCTATCTCGTCGGGCCGTTCGCCGTTCCGCACTGGGTGGCGGTGAGTTGTTATATCGCGATCGCGCTCGGCACGGTGACGGGCGGCTGGAAGATCATCGAGACGATGGGATCCCGCATCACCAAATTGTCGCAGCATCAGGGGTTCAGCGCGTCGCTGGCAGGATCGATCGTGTTGTTCACGGCCTCCGCGCTCGGCATCCCGGTTTCCACCACGCACACGATCACCGGCGCGATCGTGGGCGCGGGCACGGCGCGCCGCGCCTCCTCCGTGCGCTGGGGAGTGGCGAGCAACGTGGTGGTGGCATGGATCATCACCATCCCCGCCTCCGCCATCATCGGCGCGCTATTCTACCTCGCGACGCGGCTGTTCTGACGCCGGGGCGTCAGAACATCTTGCGTATCGACAGGCTGATTGTCCGCCCCAGCGGGTCGAGATAGCCCGGCTGATAGGCGAGCGGCGTCGCGCCGGTGGCGTCGGTCACGCGCTGGCGGCTGTCGAGGATATTGTCGATGCCCAGCGACAGCCGCATCCCGCGCGCCCATTTGTCATGCGGCAGCCGCTGTTGCAGGTTGGCGAACAGCCGCAACCCGAACGTCGCCAGCGAGGAGAAGTGCAGATCGCCCACCGCCGGCGTGGCGGAGGCGCGACTGGTCGCGGCGCCGCGCCAGCTGCCGTTGATCCGCAACCCGACGCCATTGTCGACCACCCCGCCGTTGAACGAGATCTGGTGGCGCGGCTGGGTGATCGCCCCGATCGTGTCGCCGCCCAGCAGATCGAGCGGCTGCGATCCGTCGCGCAGGATCAGCGTGTCGCGGATCGACCATGTATGCCAGATCGAAAGCTGCAACCGTGCCTCGTTGCCGCCCCCGCCGCGGAAACCGCCACGGAAGCCGCCGCGCCCGCCGCCGAAGCCGCTCGGCCCGCCCGGTCCGTTATGTCCGCCGAAGCCACCGGGGTGGCCCGGGCCACCGAAACCGTCCGGGGGCGGGGGACCCATGCCGTCCGGCGGAGGTGGCGGCATGTCCGCACTGTTGTCGCCGCGCTGGCCGCGCACCACCACGTCGCCCGGCGTGCCCGGAACGTCGGCCGCGTCAGGCGGCGGTGGCGGCGGAGTCGAGCCTTCCCGCTCGCCACGCTCCGCCTGCATCCGCGCGCGGAACGCCGCCCAGCCGCCCGGCGGCGGAGCGGGGCGCGTCGCCTTGCGCAGCACCTTGGAGAAGACGATGCCCCAGCGGAACTGCTCCTTTTCCTCTCGCGCGAAGTTGAGCGGGCGGGCGTCGATGCTCTCCAGGTCGCCATCCTCGTTGCGGATGAAGCGATCGGGGAAGGCATTCTGCACCGCGAGGCTCGCGCCGCTGAGGTTGCCGATCGGGTTGTTGACGCGGCTGTTCAGGTAATTGGCGTTGATCGTCAGATCGAGCTTGGCCTTGGGTTTCAGCGAGAAGCCCAGCTTGAACACATGCCGGTCGTCCGCCTTCAGATTCGGGTTGCCACCCGTCGTCTGGGACACCTGCACCGTCTGCCCCGTCACATAATCGTAGATGCGGACGTTGGGCGAAACCAGCAGCGGCCCGCGCAATTGCTGCAACGTGGGCGCGGCGCGATCCTCGTTCACCGCCGCGATCACGCTGATCCCGGTGCGCGGCGACCAGTTCAATCCATAGCCCCATGTGCCGAGCGTGCCGTAATCGGAAAGCTGGTTCACTTCGCCGTTCACGTTGGCGGTGAGCGTGCCGATCGCGCCGAGGAAGCCGGTCTTCTTGCTGGTCAGCGGGATATCGAAGCTGAGCTGCGCATTGCCCGTGGACCTCGCGACGTCGCTCGCCATGAAGGCACCGCCCGGCCGTGTGCTGCTGGAGGAAAGCTGGTTGCCGTTTCCGCCGATCTGGATCGAGGTTCTTACCTTGCCCGCCGGCAGCGCGAAGATCGGGCCGGAGGCGAGCAGCGACGCGCTTTCGGCGTTCGTCACCGCGACGCCATGCTGGTTGCCGAGCGTGCCGTTCAGATAACGGTTGGTGTCGCTGCGCGTGTCGGCATGGTCGTAGGTGCCAGTGAACGATAGCTTCCAGTTGGTCGACAGATCGTAGTTCAGCGTCACGCCGGCATGGCCGGTGAAGGCGTCGCTGTCCTGCCGCAGCGCCGCGATCTCGTCGGGATCGAGCGCGCCCGAAAGCGGCGCGCCGCCGGCCAGCCCGCGGCTCGTCTGATAGCCGGCCGTTCCGTTCACCGACGCGGTGAGCTTCGGCGAAAGCTGGAAGGCATAGGTGCCGTTCAGCGAATAATTGCGGGTGGAGGGCTGGAGCGTGCGGTAATCGGTGTCGCCGGCATAGGGATTGGCGGGACCGGCCGGGTTGGCCGGATTGCCCGCTCGCGGATCGGGAACGATGCTGCGATCACTCTCCAACAGCGCCGCGCTCGCCTTCGCGCGGGCCACCACGTTGAGCCTCTTGTTGTCATGGATGCGGGTCAGGCCGAATTCGCCATTGGCGTTGCCGCCGCCGCCTTCCGTCGCCAGTCCGCCGCCCGCGCCCGCCACATGCGCGCGGAAGCGGCGGCGCAGGATGATGTTCACCACCTTCTGCGTCGCGCTGTAGCCGTATTTCAGCGCGACTTCCTCGGGCAGGATGTCCAGCCGCGCGATCGCCTCGGTCGGAAGATCGCCCACTTCGTTGATGCCGGAGATACGCTTGCCGTTCACCAGCACCACCGGGCCGCCGCCGTCACGCCCCTGCACGCTGGATGTCTGGTCCGAGATCTGGGAGAGCAGGTCGCTCACCGAATCGACACCATAGGCCGCGATATCGGCGGGCGACAGGCGGTTTTCCGGCGGGATGTCGCCGACCACCGCGCCCGGCAGCGCCTGGCCGGTCACGACGATATCGTCCTGCGGCGACGCATCGGCCTCCGTCGGCGCCTCCTGTTCCTGCGCAGTCGCCGGCGTGGAGAAAGCGAGTGCGCCCAGCACGAGCGCGAGGGATGAATGAAGCGCGTAACGCAAGGCAAAAGATGAATCGGCCATGATTTCCCGGTGATGGCTGAATGAAGATGAACGGAGGCTGGAGTCAGCCCCTGGGCGGCTCGCGGGCTTCCTGCGGGGGTGGCGGCGGCCGGCGGAACCCGTGGTCGCCCGCGCCGCCGCCGTTGGGTGGACCGCCCCGCATATGCGTGTCGATCGCCGGAAGCTCCCCCGGAACGAGGAAGCCATCGCTATTGCGATCGAGCAGCATGAAGCGTTGATCGGCCGCCAGCATGAATTCATTGGCGTCGACGCCGCGATTGAAATTGGTGTCGGCGGCCGTAACCGGCTCAGGCAAGGCGATATAGCTCCAGCGCGCGGCACCCTGTGCCTGCTCCCGCGCCGGGCGTTGCGAAGAACCGGGCGTTGCACCTTCGCCTCTCCCGCCACCGAAGCGGCTGCCGCCTCCGCCGAATCCTCCGCCATGACGGCTGCCCCCACGCCCGCCGCCGGGAGGCATGGAGCCGCGTCCGCCGCCGCCCGCGTCTCGCACGCGGATCTCGGGCGCGATGCGCGTTTCGTAGAAGTCGATCTCGTCGGGATCGATCTCGCCGTCGTTGTTGCGGTCGAGCACATGGAAGAAGCGCAATGCGTCGGCGCGGAATTCAGCGCGATCGATCCGGCCATCGTGATTGGCGTCCGCGCCCGCGAACCAGGTCTTTTCCGGCTGGGCCATGCGGAACGGCTCGCCCATCGGGCTTATGAACAGATAGCGCGGCTCCCTATCTCCGCGCGGTGCGCCGTGATGGCGCGGCGGCGGTGGGCGATCGGTGGCGCAGGCGCCCAGCAGCAGTGCGGAAGCGATGACGGCAAAGCGCGGCAAGCAGGAATCCCCCGGTCATGATCCTGGAGAATGTTTCGCGCGCGATCGTCTCGGCAATATTACGAGTTTGTAATGTTTGTCGTGAGCACGAAATGCGTCGCCCTTGCGCCCATGGCGGCTTGCAGGAATAGGGGACGGCATCCCTTGCCGCCGGAGCGTTTGTGCCGACCGCCTATGATCTGATCCGCCCCGCGATCTTCCGCCTCGATCCCGAGAATGCGCACCGGCTGACGATCGCCGCCCTGCGCCTGATGCCGCGCATCGCGCGCCCTGCGCCTGATGCCGCGCTGGAAGTCGAGGTCGCGGGCCTTCGCTTCCCCAATCCGCTGGGCATGGCGGCCGGGTTCGACAAGGATGCGGAGGCGGCGGACGCCTTGCTGTCCCTCGGCTTCGGCTTCGCGGAGGTGGGGACGATCACGCCCTTGCCCCAGCCGGGCAATCCGCGCCCGCGTCTATTCCGGCTGACGGAGGATCGCGCGGTCATCAACCGTTTCGGCTTCAACAGCAAGGGTGGGGAGGCGGCGGCGCGCCGGCTCGCCGCGCGGGCCGGGCGTCCGGGGATCGTGGGCGTCAATATCGGCGCGAACAAGGATTCGGCCGATCGTATCGCCGATTATGTCGCGATGGCGCGAATGATGGCGCCTTATGCGAGCTATCTGACGCTCAACATCTCCAGTCCCAATACGCCGGGCCTGCGCGCGTTGCAGGATGTCGGTGCCCTGCACGACCTGCTCGATCGCGTGATTGCGGAAGTGCGGGGTGCGGTGCCGATCTTCCT